>JAXHVQ010000059.1:0-33771 GCA_034189065.1 Cyanobacteriota bacterium | reverse complement strand
AGCTTTTACAAAAATTCTCAAACCACTCCTTCAATCTCCAGGGAAGAACAACTATGAAACTTCACAACAGCTTAACCGGAATCAGCCTCATTGCCACCGCCGCGATCGGTCTTTCTACAGCTCCCGCTCAAGCCTTCGATTTCAACACGGGAACTGACTTAGGAGCTTGCGGCGTTCTCGTTGACGATGTAACCACCAAAAGCTTCAAAGCTTTCCTCGACGACACAAACGATGTTAGCACCTGCACAACTGACGACGGCATCACCCTCTCTGTGACCCAACCCAGCGGCGATTTCCTCCAAGGCAAGAAGGTCGATGACATCGTAGGGGTTGGTATTTCTATGCTTGACCCCGGTCCGGTTCGCGGCGAAATTCAGTCCGGCGAAATCTTGACCGCCAAGCTCGACGATGCAAGACTCATTGAGTCGATCGGCTTGGGTTTCCTTTACCTTGACGGCGAATTTTTCGATTTAGTCAACGAAATCGCAGAAATTACGGCGATTGATGACAACGGTAATTCTAAAACAGGTACATTAACCGTAATGGATCCAACTACAGCCGTTTGGAGCTTAGGGGGAACAGTTATCAACCTCGACCCCTCCGTCGAGCCTGAAGGTGGCGCTTATGACATTCTCAATCCCTTCGGCGACGACTTCTTCGTCTCCTCCCTAAGCTTCACCGCTCCCGACCAGGCTGGCATTAACGACCCCCGCGACAGCGACTACTCTCTCCTTTCTATCGCCGTAGGTCCAACTCGCGGCGACGTACCGACCACTCCCGAACCGGCAACCCTCCTTGGCTTAGGTGTCGTCGGCGGACTGATGGCAAGCGCGCGCCGTCGCAAATCTTCTCGCTAGATTCATCCCTCTACCATTCCCCAGTAGGTAGAAGCAATTCCAAACCTCCCTCAATAGGGGGGTTTGTTATCTAAAACACAACGGTAAAATTACTGATTGATTGCCCTGTTTATGGGTTACGAAATTGCTTCAAAGCCAGTCTACAAACACAAAATCGAGATTTCGTTTATAATCTAAAACTACATACCCAGATTTCGTTTTTCAAGATTCCCTGAAGAGCCGCTTACAAAGTTTGCGCTCTTTAAAAATAGTGGCTATACTGTAGCAGAAAGTTAAAAGCGACGGTTCGATTGCGAACTCAGAGATAAATTTTAACAGCTACAGAGGTTATTGCACGGCCGACGCTTTTAATCTGCACGCTAACTGTTGAATCTTCAGGGAAAGAAGAACTTTATGAAACTGAAACACCTATCAACCTGTATTGGCTTAGTTGCAACCAGCGCGATCGCGTTTTCCGCAGAATCTGCTCGCGCCGACGACTCTAAATTCTTTAGCTTTACACAAGGAGACAACTTAGGAACCTGTGGCGCTCTCGTTGACGACTTGACGACTCCCTTGTTCAAAGCTTTTATTGACGATACTCTCCTCAAGGAATGTAAGACGGCAGACGACTTCTTTACTCTCACTGCGAGCGACCCCGTAGACGGCTTCCTTCAAGGAAAGATGGTCGATGAAGATGAATTTGTCAAAGGTGTAGGGATTACGGTTCCCGGCGAAGGCCCGGTACCGGCTGAAATCCAAGCAGGCGAACTGCTGACTGCCACTCTCGACAAAGCCAGCGTTATTGATTTTATCGAACTCAGCTTCCTCTATCGTCCCGGTGTATTCGGCGATAAAGTATTTGAGGTGGCACAAATCACGACCGACACCGGCTTAATGGGGTCGCTGGAGATTACAGGCGAAAGTAGTGCAACTTGGAGCTTGGGTGGAGTGGTTTCCAACCTCGATCTCTCTAAAGAAGTGGAAGGGGGATATTACCGCATTGACAATCCCTTTGGCGATATCAATATTTCTTCGTTACTCTTCACCGCTCCCACAGAGGGGAACAGACCGCCCACCGATAGTGACTATGCTTTAGTTGCGATCGGGGCAACACCCGGAGACATTGCAGACCCTATCCCCGAACCCGCCGCTCTCCTGGGTTTAACCGTTGTTGGCGGACTAATGGCTGCTTCGCGCCGCAAAAAAGCCTCTTAGTCGAATCTTAACGCCAAGAGTTTACCGGATAATTAATGAAAGGGAGCTATTGTAAAAATAGCTCTCTTTTTGTTGACCGTATCCCACTTTTGTGATAAGCTTCGCGTCCAGCTCAATCTCTCCAACTCTCCTCCTTATAAAAACGCTCGCTACAGTTCCCATAGGGAAAAGTGCGGTATAACCCGAGCAGCGTTGGCGAAAGAAGACGCGATCGCCTTTAAGTAACCCCTCGATTATCTATCCAATGGGGGAACAGTCCGCTCGAGAACAATTGCACAATGTAGAAAGCGAACTTTTCGGAGGCGATCGCGAAAGTCAGTCTTTTCGCGCGATCGGCGCTTTTGGTACAACATCTGTCCAATCATCAGAGAAAAAAAGCATCATGAAATTACAATCCTTATCTACTTGTATCGGTTTAATCGCCAGCAGCGCGGCTATTGCATTTTCCGCAGAACCCGCACGCGCCTTCAATTTCACCGATGGAGCCAACCTTGGTAGTTGCGACGTTTTGGTAGACGATACGACGACCCCCTTATTCAAAGCCTTCATCGACGACACTCTCATTAAAAGTTGTACGACCGATGACGGATTTACCCTCACTGCCAGCGAACCCGGTGATGGCTTCCTCCAAGGGAAGATGGTCGATAAAGACGGTATAGTAAAAGGTGTCGGGATTACGGTTCCCGGCGAAGGTCCGGTGCCGGCGGAAATCCAAAATGGCGAACTTCTGACTGCGACTCTCGACAAAGCAAGCGCTATCGATTTTATCGACCTCAGCTTCCTCTATCGTCCCGGCGTATTCGGCGATAAAGTTTTTGAAGTTGCCCAAATTATGACCGACACCGGTTTAATAGGCTCGCTAACGATTACGGGCGAAACCAGCGCTGTTTGGAGCTTAGGTGGAGTCGTCACTAACCTAGATCCTTCCAAAGAAGTTGAAGGGGGATATTACCGTATTGACAATCCCTTTGGCGATATCCTTGTGTCTTCGTTAAAATTTACCGCCCCCACGATGGATAAAAGACCGCCCACCGACAGCGACTACGCTTTAGTTGGGATCGGGAAAGCGCCTACCCCTCCGGTTATTACGCCCGAACCCGCGACAATCTTGGGTTTAGGGATTGTCGGCGGACTGATAGTTGCTTCACGCCGCAAAAAATCATCTTAATTAAGTCTCAGCGCCAAGAGTTGTTTTGGATAATTAATGAAAGGGAGCTATTGTAAAGATAGCTCTCTTTTTGTTGACTTTATCCCGTTTCTCGTACTAAGCTTCGCGCCAAAAGTTCTGTCTCTCTGATTCTCCCCCTACAAATGCTCAACCCCAAACGCTCGCTACAATCCCTCCTACGGCAAAACTACGCTGTAACCAAAGCATACTCTCAACTGCGTTGGCGGTGGAAGATGCGATCGCATTTCCCCCCAAATAATCCCTTAATTATCTACCAAATGGGGAAAGTTGGCTCGACGACGATTGTAGAATCTCTACGTCGAAGCGTCCCAGAAAGAGCGATTTTTCACGTCCACTTTTTATCGCCCGAGGGGATCGCGATCGACGACAATTTTTATCGATCGCATCTATCTCGAATTGGAGCGATTCACGACCATTTATTGGAAAGTTGGTATTTGCGCGAACAATTGGACAAACAAACGCAAGCTGAAAAGTATCAAGTTGTAACCCTCGTCAGAGAACCGATCGCGCGTAACATTTCCGCTTTCTTTCAAACCCTCGAATATCAATTTGGTTACGACATTCGCGCTCGATCGAGAAACTTAGAGAGTGACGACTTTGTGCGAGAACTGAGCGAGCTATTTTTCCAAGAAGACGAACGCCACGAAAGACCTTTAACTTGGTTCGATTTAGAGTTAAAAGAAGTATTTGGAGTCGATGTATTCTCCACAGAATTCGATCGCGATCGCGGCTATCAAATCTACCACAGTCCCAAGGCAGAGGTTTTAGTTTTGAAGTTAGAGTCTCTCGAAAAGTGCGCTCAGTCGGCATTTCAAGATTTTTTAGGATTAAACGAATTTACACTCGCTAAATCGAACGTAGGCGAGGGGAAAAAATATAAAACGTTGTACCGTCGTTTTCTTCACTTAGTTGAAATCCCTGAAGATTATATCGACCGTATGTATGATTCTCGGTATACACGGTATTTTTATAGCGACGAAGAAATCAAGGCACTTCGAGATAAATGGAAGCTCAAGTAAAACGATCTTAAATTTTGTAAACTTTTGCGATCGCCTCTTTTAAGCCAAAGTCTCATTAACAACGTATTTTACCCTCGATCGAGTAGAAATACTCTGTTGCAGTCTGGAGATTCTCAAGCTAGCGTTATTATAATTTTTTAAAAAATACGAATGCTATGCTGAATCGACTGATTGAATATTTTGTGCATAAAACAAAAGGTCATTTGACTAAAACACAGCTTGTCAAGTTTTTGTATTTAGCCGATCTTTATGCGGTAAAATGGACGGAAAAACAGCTTACCGAACTCAATTGGTGCTACTATCAGTTCGGGCCTTGGCCTGAAGACATAGATTCGACCCTAGAGAGGATGAACAACAGGGAAATTACGATAGAACAGCAGAGCGAGACTATTTTCATTAAACCCGGTCCGAAAGCCAAAAACATAGACCACTTGGAAATTCCTTTAAGTCTAAAGTTGATTTTGGACAAGATCGGGAGAGAATGGGCAGGGACAGGTCAACAAAGAAGACAGCAATTGCTAGATTACGTTTATAATACGGCTCCAATGCTAGAGGTGAAAGACTGTCAACCAGAAGAGAAAGTACAATTAAATCTCCATAAGGAGAGAGAGATACTTATTAAGGAGTTAGATGAATATAGCGACCGAGCGAAAAACCAGAAAAGGCTGAATTTACTCTATCAATCCTCTGGAAGTCGCTCTTATCAATGAATAATGAATAATGAATAATGAATAATGAATAATTGGGTCTAAAACCTCTTCGTAAAGGAAGAAAAGGACACGAGTCTTGAGGTCTTACGGGGCTTACAAGGTGCAGACGCAGGTTCTGCATACAGCCCCTCCTAAGTACCTCAACAAAATCTTTTACACGCCTCTTGCTTTCGTAAACACGGTATATCAGGGCTTTGAGCATATCGAGATGGGTAATGAATTGTAAACAGGTACTTATGATTGCCGTAAGTTACTTTAAATCCTCTTCTTTCCCAAAATTATCCAGGACTTTTTTGAGGTATTTAAACAAATGACGGGTAACTGATTACTGATTACTTTGCCCGACTGCGATCGCGATTATGAGGGCTGAAAAGATCGACGGCATCCGGTCCGACGGGGATAATTCCGCCGGGGTTAAGGGGAAATAAATTACCATAATACTCTCGCTTCACCGTTTCGCGATCGCAGGTTTCAGCCACTCCCGGCAATTGATACAAATCTCGCAAATACGCGCCTAAATTAGGATAATCTTGAATTCGGCGACGATTGCACTTAAACAGTCCATAGTAAACAATATCGAAACGGAACAAGGTGGTAAATAAACGAACATCGGCAAGGGTAACCTCATTGCCGCATAAATAGCGACTCGTTTCCAACGTTGTTTCGATTTCGTCTAGCGTTGCAAAAAGTTCGTTACACGCCTGTTCGTAGGCTTCCTGAGTTTGCGCAAAACCGCAGCGATATACGCCATTGTTGACGCTTTTGTAGATTTTAGCGTTCCAAGAATCGATCGCGTCGCGCAAATGTTGAGGGTACAAATCCACATCGGGATATTTGGCAAATTCGTTAAACTGAGCGTTAAGCTGAACGATAATTTCCGCACTTTCATTATTAACAATGCGTTGATTGTGACTGTCCCACAAAACGGGAACGGTACACCGTCCTGGGTATCCGGGTTGTGCCAACTGATACAATTGAGGCAGCGTCTGACACCCTTCCTCTGGCGCATCAAACATCCAAATTCCCGCATCGGGAGAAGGAGAAACGAGAGTTAGCGCGATCGCATCTTCAAGTCCTTTGAGCGCGCGAACCACAAGCGTCCGGTGAGCCCAGGGGCAGCCTAACCCCGCTATAAGGCCATAGCGCCCCGTTGCGGGAGGGTAAGCGCCATTTTCGGCAATTTCGTCGCGAAACTCGCTCTGCGGGCGAATATACGCGCCTTGGGGATTGCGCGGAGCGAGTTGGGACATCATCAGATTCCACATTGTCGTCCAGGTGAATTTACCCAGTTTGACAATAAATTGGGAGGGGAGAGATTTACTCATAATCGCGATCGCGTATTATAAAATATTGACAACCTATTCAACAGATTTGCGCCATTCTCGACCGAGGCGAATTGCTTTATCAAAAGTTGGGTCATTTTCAAAACTTCCTATAACTTTTAACCACCAATAAGACTCTTTTTGAATCAGCCCAGACAATATTTGTTTCATTTGTGCCAGTTCTGTTTCTAAAGTTGCGACTCGCGCTTCAAGTTGCTGCGAGCGCTCTTCAAGCTGCTGAGAAGTCACAGGTATCTAGTTGGTAAAAGTTTGAAGATACTATAGCATATTTTTATACGAATAAATTACAAAAGTGTAGTGGGAGCAACTGATATTAATCTAACTATAGAGGACGTAGCCACGGCTCGCTATATTGTTGATAACCGACTCGCTTAAAGGTAGAAATCATCGGAATATTGTTTGCATCTGTATCGCAAAACACTCTCCAAATTCCTATGTCTTGCAATATTCTCGTTCCTTTTAGGAGTAAATCAGTTGCAAAACCTTGTCTGCGATACTGCGGTAAAACTCCTAGATAGTAGAGAGTCGCTTCTTCTAAGCCTTCTTTAGCACAACCTTTATAAATTACAGGCAGCACAAAGCCGACAACTTCACCATCACCATTAACTCCAATTTTCCACCATTCATCTTCATATGAAAACCCATCCCTCGACTTTGCCAAAAATTGCTCGGCTGCTTGGCGAGAACCCCATTCTGAAACTTGTTTTCGATCGCTCTTGTCAATAGACGACTCCATGACTCGAACTAGGGTTGAAATTAACACTTGCTCGCCTAACATTTTAGCTGTCTTGAATTCGAGCCGAGAAGGAATTTCAAGTAAAGGCTTAGGTTCTTGCCAAACAAATGGCACTTTTAAATAAGTTTGCTGACTCATGAATAGGTAAATTAATTTATTCCAACCTTTAGCTTCGATTTCCTTCCTCAAATCTCTTTAAGTGCATTTTTTTAACTTCATTTATTAAGAAACTTTCGATTCCGACGAATAAGAAAAAACATCTACAGAAATTGACCTAACGGGTTTGGCTTCGCTATGCAGCATAGCTCGAATTTGCTCGGTTGTCTCTCGGCTAAAGATTTCTTCGCCACATCGAGAACAAACGGTAGCAGGAATCTTTTCAACCAGGTAAAACTTATCCCTAATTTGAAACACTTCATTGACTAATTCTGTGCGATATTCTTTTGAGCTACAAACGTGACACTCAAACATTATTTTCTCCTAATTTTAAAATCAATCCATTCATTTCGATTGGGTTCATACAGAGTAATGATTTTGGTCGTATCTGACTCAATTCGCGAAACCTGAATATGCAATGCTCTATTAAATTGAGTAAAACCCAATAAAAGAGAACTGGGTGAATATTTATCTTCCGGGTAGTCTTCAATCACCTCTACATTTATGCCAGCTTCTCTAATTTCCTGTTCGCTAATATTGCGTTCGATTGCCCTTTTCAATGCGTGTCGCGTAAACTCAAAATCCCCCGCTTGGAGTTGTCGTTTAATTTCTGCAAGAGACTTCACCCGACATTGCTCCCCTAAAAGAACTTCACTCTCGTTTCAATTTCATCGAGGTACTCAACAGCTTTTCGATAATTCGGGGTATCCCCTTGTTCGAGAAACAGATTAATGGCAATATTCGTATCGGCGATCGCCTTTTGACTTTGCCCCATCGCGCCATAAGTTCGTCCCCGATTGTAGTACGCTGCGGCATAGTTGGCATCCATTTGTAGGGCTTGATTGTAATCGGCGATCGCGCCGGGATAATCTTGGAGTTTCTGACGCGCATTGCCTCGATTGTAAAAGGCTTTGGCTTGATTGAGATCCAAACGAATCGAATAGGTGTAGTCCGCGATCGCGCCTTGGGCATCTCCCATTAGCGATCGCACCAATCCCCGACTGAGATAACTTGACGCAGACTCGGGATCCACCTTAATTTGTTCGTTAAACGCTCGAATTGCCCCCGAATAATCCCCTCGTTCTGCTCGTTCTACGCCCAAGGTATGAAAGTTTTTCTCAGTCGTCGCTGTTTCAACGGATGTTTGCGTTCCCAATAACTTACTCGCCGCTAAAACCTCTTGTCTTGCCCAACGATCCGCCTCTAAAATATCTTCCAATCTCGGTTCTTGGACATTTTGGGCAGAGAAGCGATCGCAAGCATATTCAATACAGCGGGCAATATCCAAGTAAGAAATCTTTTCCTCTAAAAACATCGCCACTGCTTGTTCGTTCGCCGCATTCAACACCGCAGGCATCAGCCCGCCCGCACGTCCGGCAGCGTAAGCTAAATCCATACAAGGATACTTCTCGCGATCGGGTTCTTTGAAGGTTAAATCGCCCGCTTTGACTAAATCTAAACGATCCCAATTTGTTTTAATGCGTTCGGGCCAAGATAAAGCATATAACAACGGCAAGCGCATATCCGGCCAGCCCAATTGCGCCAAAACCGAAGTATCTTGTAACTCAATGAGGGAGTGAATAATACTTTGGGGATGAATAACAATATCGATGTTGTCGTAATCCATGCCAAAAAGGAAGTGGGCCTCAATCACTTCCAACCCCTTATTCATCAACGTAGCCGAATCGACCGTGATTTTCCGTCCCATCGACCAGTTAGGATGTTTAATCGCATCCTCAACTTTAACGTGCGCCAACTTTTCCACCGGCCAATCTCGAAATGCGCCCCCCGAAGCAGTGAGAAGAATGCGACGCAAACCGCCTTCGGGAATCCCCTGTAAGCATTGAAAAATAGCCGAATGTTCCGAGTCGGCGGGGAGGAGTTTAACGCCATGTTCTTGTGCCTTGGGAAGGACAACAGGGCCGCCAGCAATGAGGGTTTCTTTGTTAGCGAGGGCAATATCTTTTCCCGCTTCGATAGCAGCTAAGGTGGGGAGAAGTCCCGCACAGCCGACGATTCCGGTAACGACGCTTTGGGCTTCGCTGTAGCGCGCCACTTCGACGATTCCTTCTTCGCCTGCGAGGAGAGTTGGGGGATTGGGGAGGGATGCGATCGCGGCCTTAAGTTCGCTAAGCTTACTTTCATCGCGAATAGCGGCAATTTTAGGCTGAAATTGTCGAATTTGTTGGGCGAGGAGGGAAGCGTTTTGGCCCGTTGCCAGTCCGACAACCCGAAACTCCTCGGGGTGATGCGTCGCAATATCGAGGGTTTGCGTGCCAATGGAACCCGTTGAGCCGAGGATGGAAATTGCTTTCACGAATCTTAACCTTTGCTTTCTTTTTCGCCTATCTTCTACTATAGGGTCTCGGGGGTCATTTCGCGATCGCCTCATCGTTCGTCGTTCGTCGTTCGTAGTAGGGGCTTTAGCCCCATCTGTTCCGTTCGTAGTAGGGGCTTTAGCCCCATCCGAATGCGAGCGGTTCGTAGTAGGGGCTTCAGCCCCATCCGAATATGAGCGGTTCGTAGTAGGGGCTTCAGCCCCATCCGAATGCGAGCGGTAACGGTCTAGAACGCGCGTAATAGCGAAAGTAGCGCTTGCCTCAACAAAATTGTTTATGCCGTACAGTCAATTTACCATCGAGCGAATTAAATCGGAGTTCGATATTGTTTTTGCCGAGAAAGTTGGTTTCTTTGCAACGATACCCGAAGCTGAATACAGTCAATTTTTATCCGAAACCCTAGATTACAATATTCCCTTAGCATTAGCTATTAATTCTGAAAAATCTCGTTCTGAATTGCTCGTTATGCCGATTTTAATTGAGTTAAGGAAGCAATTTTTAAATAAGATCAGTTTATTTTCGGGAAAAGAATTCAATGTAGATATTAAAAAAGGCTTAAATGGATTTTGCGATTTCTTAATCAGCAAATCGCCCCAGCAGCTTATTGTAGAAACGCCTGTTATTGCCCTTGTCGAAGCCAAAAATGATAATCTGGAAACAGGCTTAGGTCAATGTATGGCAGAAATGATTGCCGCTCAGTTATTTAACCAACAAAAAGAAAATGAGACTCAAAGGGTTTATGGTGCAGTAACAACAGGAAGTCTTTGGAAATTCATGCAACTCGAAGAGAAAACCATCACCATCGATTTGAGCGAATATTTTTTAGGTAATGTGGCAAAAATAATTGGGATATTGAGAAGTTTTATTGAACAAACAAGTTATTAATTTCGTACTATTTGTTCGTAGTAGGGGCTTTAGTCCTATCCGTTCGTAGTGGGGGCTTCAGCCCCATCCGTTCTTTAAAAACCAGCTTATCCCTCTTAAATTCTGGCATTCGATCGATGACGGGCGCGTATTCTTCTCGCGCGCGAGTTTCACAAATCAAATAGACTCGCTCTATAGGATTTCGGGGGGAGATGCTCCCACATCGCGCGTTACTCTAACTGGCAAATCGATGCGGGTTGAACCGGACAGGTGGGGTTGGCGAGTGGGTTTTCCTGTAACCAGAGTTGAGTCAGATTGGTTAAGGTTGATAGGGGAACGATATCTACGATTTCATTGTACCCGAGGTCGAGTGAAGTCAGATTAGTTAAGGTCGATAGGGAACCGATATCTACGATTTCATTGCCACCGAGCCAGAGTACAGTCAGATTGGTTAAAGTCGATAGGGAATCGATATCTACGATTTCATTGCCATGAAGCCGGAGTTCAGTCAGATTGGTTAAGGTCGATAGGGGAGCAATATCTACGATTTCATTGCCCCAGATCCAGAGTGAAGTCAAATTGGTTAAGGTCGAGAGAGGACTGATATCTACAATTTCATTGAGATTGAGATCGAGTTCAGTCAGATTGGTTAAGGTCGATAGGGAACTGATATCTACAATTTGATTCTCATTGAGACTGAGTACAGTCAGATTGGTTAGCGAAGATAGGGGAGCGATATCTACAATTTCATTGCTATCGAGCCAGAGTCCAGTCAGATTAGTTAAGGTCGATAGGGGAGCGATATCTACGATTTCATTGTCCCAGAGTGAGAGTTCAGTTAGATTAGTTAAGGTTGAGAGGGGAGAGATATCTACGATTTCATTGCCACCGAGCTGGAGTACAGTCAAATCGGTTAAGGTCGATAGGAAACCGATATCTACGATTTGATTGCGATTGAGCCGGAGTTGAGTCAGATTGGTTAAGGTCGATAAGGGGGCGATATCTACGATTTGATTGCTATCGAGCCGGAGTTGAGTCAGATTGGTTAAGGTCGAGAGGGGAGAGATATCTACGATTTCATTGTCATTGAGCTGGAGTTCAGTCAGATTAGTTAAGGTCGATAGGGGAGCGATCTCTACAATTTGACTGCCCCAGAGCCAGAGTACAGTCAGATTAGTCAATCTTTCTCCTGCGGCTGCACAATCTTGAGTTTCAACTCTCCCGAGCAACACCTCTACGGTATGTCTGGCTTCTGGGGAAATACGCTCCTTGTTTTCGCACCATTCTACGAACGTGCTATAATCCTCATTCTGCAATCCTGGTTCGGCGTTAGCGGGTTGGCTGTATCCTGTGGGAAATGCGATCGCAATTCCTAGACCTAGTAAAATCTTTGTTCTCAGTTGTCCCCTCATCAAAATTCCTAGTAGAAGTGCTGAATTATAGAAACTTTTTTCCCAAAAAAAGTTCCCAATTTGGTAAAATGAAAGCCAATTCTTCAAAAACAATAAACTTTGATTTTATCGAGTTTTCCCATACCTGTCAAAAACGATCCGAATCATTAGCTGCAAGATGGCTATTCCGTTCTCAATAGCTTTAAGGAAAAAATGGCACCGATTTAATAGGATCTGGAATAGAAAAATAGGATTTCGGAGGGAAATGTACTCACATCGCGCGTTACTCGAACTGGCAAATTGATGCGGGTTGAACCGGACAGGTGGGTTTGGCGAGTGGGTTTTCCTGTAGCTGGAGTACAGTCAGATTGGTTAAGGTCGATAAGGGAGAGATATCTACGATTTCATTGCCATTGAGCCCGAGTTGAGTCAGATTGGTTAAGGTCGATAGGGAACTGATATCTACGATTTCATTGCTCCCGAGCGAGAGTACAGTTAGATTGGTTAAGGTCGATAGGGGAGCGATATCTATGATTTGATTGAATCCGAGCCCGAGTCCAGTCAAATTGGTTAAGGTCGAAAGGGGAGCAATATCTATGATTTGATTGCCATTGAGCCAGAGTTCCGTTAAATTGGTCAAGGTCGAGAGGGGAGCGATATCTACGATTTCATTGCCATTGAGCCAGAGTTCCGTTAAATTGGTCAAGGTCGAAAGGGGAGCGATATCTACGATTTGATTGTCATAGATCCCGAGTTGAGTCAAGTTAGTTAAGGTCGATAGGGGAGCGATATCTACGATTTCATTGCCATTGAGCCAGAGTTCCGTTAAATTGGTCAAGGTTGAAAGGGGAGCGATATCTACAATTTGATTATCATTGAGCCCGAGTTGAGTTAAATCGGTCAATCTTTCCCCTGCGGCTGCACAATCTTGAGTTTCCACTTCTTCGAGCAACACCTCTACGGTATGTCTGGCTTCTGGGGAAATCCGCTCCTTGTTTTCGCACCATTCTACGAACGTGCTGTAATCCTCATTCTGTAACTCTTGTTCCGCATTGACGAGTTGGCTGTATCCTGTGGGAAATGCGATCGCAATGCCTAGACCGAGTAAAATCTTTGTTCTCAGTTGTCCCCTCATTCGATAAAATTCCTCGCAGAAGTGTTGAATTATAGAAACTTTTTTTCCAAAAAAAGTTCCCAATTTGGTAAAGTGAAAGCCAATTCTTCAAAAACAATTAATACCCCTTTCATCTAGTAACGCTACATTCGATCCCCCCAACCCCTACCCTCCTCGTTCTAGAGGGGAAGAAAAGGGGGGAGTCGCTTTGTAGAGCGATCGCGATCGCGATCGCCCGAGTATCGCAGTGCCGTCTCCGGTGTCAGACAAACAGCAGCGCGATCGCACAATTTAAATGCCGAACCGCTTATTTGGGGATGCTCCCAAAGCCGTTAGCCAAAAAGGAATGGGCAAAGTCTTAGAAAATTTTACAGCAAACGCGCAACAGCAGGGTAAAATGAGACCGTTCAATGCCGTGGCGGACAAATTAGCAACCGGCAACAGGGATTCGCGCATTACTTCAAACACAAGCATGATCGAACGCTATACCTTGCCCGAAATGGGCCAACTGTGGACTGATAACTATAAACTTCAAACTTGGCTGGATGTAGAAATTGCAGTTTGCGATGCACAAGCGGAATTGGGCTACATTCCCCAAGAAGCGGTGGCCGAAATTAAGGCAAAAGCGAAGTTCGATCGCGCGCGAGTTTTGGAAATAGAAGAAGAAGTCCGCCACGATGTAATCGCCTTCCTCACCAATGTCAACGAATATGTCGGCGATGCGGGACGCTACATCCATTTGGGGTTAACCAGTTCCGACGTTCTCGATACCGGGTTAGCGTTGCAAATGGTTGCCAGTTTAAACCTCATTTTGGAAGCGGTAGAAGAAGCGATACAAGCATTGCGCTACCAAGCCCAACAACATCGCTATACTGCAATGGTGGGCAGATCCCACGGCATCCATGCCGAACCGATGACCTTTGGCTTCAAACTGGCAGGTTGGTTAGCCGAATTGTTGCGCAACCGCGATCGCCTCGTCCATTTGCGCCAGGAAATTGGTGTGGGTAAAATTTCGGGAGCGGTGGGAACCTACGCCAATGTCGATCCCAGAGTCGAAGCGATCGCCTGCCAAAAATTGGGACTCGAACCCGACACCGCCTCAACTCAAGTAATTTCGCGCGATCGCCACGCCAACTTCGTCCAACACCTCGCCCTCCTCGCCGCCAGTATCGAACGCTTTGCCGTAGAAATTCGCAACCTCCAACGCACCGATGTCCTGGAAGTGGAAGAATACTTTTCCCCCCGACAAAAAGGGTCGTCGGCCATGCCCCACAAACGCAACCCCATCCGTTCCGAACGCCTGACGGGAATGGCGAGAGTTGCCCGCGCTAACGCGATCGCGGCGCTGGAAAATGTCGCCCTGTGGCACGAACGCGATATCTCCCACAGTTCCGTCGAACGAGTCATTTTGCCCGACACTTGCATTTTGATCCATTTTATGCTGCACGACTTAACGGGTTTGGTGAAAAACCTGCTGGTCTATCCCGAAAATATGAAGCGCAACATGAACGTTTACGGGGGAGTCATTTTCAGCCAGCGCGTACTTTTAACGTTAGTGGATAAAGGGATGAGTCGCGAGGAAGCTTACCAAGTAGTCCAAGGTTGCGCCCACCAAGCGTGGAACACAGAAGGGGGAAACTTCCGCGAACTTGCCCGTAAAGATGCCACAGTGACGCAATATCTGTCCCCAGAAGAACTCGAAGCCTGTTTCGATCCCCAGCATCATTTACGGCATTTAGATGAAGTATATCAGCGATTGGGAATTTAAAGTCCCTTGTCATTTGTCGTTAGTAATACTCCTTTGCTCCATGCCCCCAAAGTAACGCCCCGACATAAATAATTATAGCGTTTTTCGCGTGAGTGGGGTACACTTTTCAGCTTTAAGTCCCCCTTATTAAGGGGGATTTAGGGGGATCTCTTGTACCTCATCCAAATGAAAAGCGCTATATTCATTATTCATTATTCATTATTCATTATTCATTAATAACTAATACTGTTCCTCCAACAACTCGGCGGGAAGAAATGGCTGCCAAACCTTAATGGTGCGATCGTAGCCGCCGCTGGCTAAAAAGCGTCCGTTGGGACTAAAGGCGAGAGATTCTACCCAGGTAGTGTGGGCGTACCAATGTTGGATTAATTGACCGCTATCGATGTCCCACAGCCGAATGCCGTCGCGACTGGCGCTGGCAAAAAACTGACCGTTGGGGTGAATTGCGATCGCGGTAATTCTTCCCGTATGTCCGACCAACGTATGTAAAAGACGGTTGTTATTGGCATCCCATACCTTCACCGTGCGATCGTCGCTACCGCTAATGAATCTCTGCCCGTCGGGGGTAAATACCATCACTCCAATTTTATCTCGATGGGCCGAAAACTGATTAATACGCGACCCCGTCCTTACATTCCAAACTTGCATTTCCCCCTTCAACCCACCCGTCCGCAAAATATAGCCATTTCTCGGGTCGATAGCCATCGAGTTAATTTGATTATCGAAACGGACGAGGGTATAAATCGGTTTTTGCGTCCTTAAATTCCACAGGCGAATGCCATCCAAACCCGAAGTAATCAAGACTTGACTATCGGGCGTGACGAGGAGCGATAAAATATTGTGGTGGGTATCGAGGAAAAGATAATTTTCAGCGAGGTCTTGCCACTGCCAAAGATTGAGATTCGCATCGTCGCCGCTACTGGCAACAACTTTGCCATCAGGACTCATTGCCATTGCCAAAACCGAAGTTTGTTGCGCCCGAAACTTCTCAAACTCTTCTCCCGTTTCCATCGACCAGACGTGGAGATAGCCATCGTTGCGACTCCCGCCGCTGACTAAGTATTGACTGTCGGGACTAAAGACGAGGGACTGTACGGCTGAATTGTGACCTTCGAGTCGATAAAGGACTTGCAGGCTTCTCCAGGCCAGGGGATCGGCGATCCAGTCGTGTTCGCCATAGATTCTAAATTGTTCGATGAGGGGGAAAAGGATTTCAAATTCTTCGTCGCTTAAAAAGGGGGCGATTTCTTCGTCGGGAAAGGGGATAAGTTCCTCCTCTGGGAAGGGTTTCAACTCCTCGTCTGGGAGGGGTTTCAACGGGAGGGGAAGTGTTTCTTGCCCTCGAGCGTTTCCTGCGGCGATCGCGGCCCACACAAAAATTGCGGCGATCGCGACTGAAAGTTGAGTAAAATTGCGTAGATATCGAACCATTTTGCGTTTCGGGCGATCGGTTTGGAGAAACCTCATTGATGTCGTCAGTTGGAGTGGATGCTGTTGAATTGTATCTCATCGTCGAGCTGGGAAAAGAAGCGTGCAGTGCGTTTCTCCCTCAAGCCAGTCTATTTTAGCGGTATAATTTAAACGAAGGCAAGATTTTTACCCTTAGATCGTGTCTTCTGTTTGTGCTTAAATTCCCTAAATTCAGATGATGGATTGGCAAAAAGTATCCCTTGTTTCCCATTATCAAACCGCAATTGCCATTCAAAATGAAATGCTTTCTGGAAATTTGGAAGAAGCTGAAATTGGACTAGAGGAGTTAATCGAAGCCTTGTCTCGTTCGGACAAACGAGCATTAAAAAGTCAACTGGTTCGCTTAATGATGCACATTATTAAGTGGAAAACCCAGCCTCAAAAACGCTCTTTTAGTTGGGTTGCCAGTATTAATAATGCCCGCGAAGAAATTTTAGAAATTCAGGAAGAAACGCCTAGCTTAAATGACAACGTTATTCAACAAATGTGGGATAAGTGCTTTAAAATTGCCCAACGACAAGCTCGTGCAGAAATGAATCAAAAAACCGAATTGGAAGCTCTCTCTTGGTCTGAAGTATTTGAAGATGAGTATGAAATTGAAGCCTTTTAATTCTTAATTATTCAATTCAATTCCTTTTTCCTTTAATTGAGCTTTCAGGGTTTCGAGTTGCGCGATCGCGTCGTCGGCTCGTTGGCGTTCTTGTTGGAGCGATTTCCCCAACTCCAAAAAGCTCAAAAACTTCTCTCCGTCGGGACGATACGCGCTCAAACCCTCGGGGGTGACCTCAAAGCGAATTCCCAAACGCGGACTGGTCCACCCTTCTTCTATTTCGTCAATAAAATCCAGTTTTTCTTCTCCCTCGCGACGTATCCACCCCGCCAATTCGGGTAACCTTGGGTCGTAAGCATAATATTCTTCCACGCCGTATCTACTATAAAAATCCCACTTCACTCCCAGCGCAACCAAACGATATCCGGGATAGACCACTTCAAACACCACTTGAGGAGCAATATTGCCTTCCTCCCACTGCTTGTAAGAATCGCGATCGCCTTTGGGTCTCCCAAAAACGATCGTTACATCGGGCGCTTGGCGAATTTCGCTCCTACCTTCGATGGGGTACCACATTAAATCCTCAGCGACCATAACATTAGCCACATCAGCATACATTAATTCCAAATTTTCTTTAAGGAAGGACAGCCAGCGAAACTGTTGAATAGTGGCGGCTGTCGGGAGGTCTCGCTCGCTGCTGGGATAGACAATTTCTCCATGAATTTCGGAGGGAGATTCATAAGTCATAATACGTTCCTGCTGGGTTACTGGGGTTGAAAAAGATTAATTTTTAGCTTTCTAAATCAATTCCTCGTTCTCGCAACTGAGCTTTCAGGGCTTCGAGTTGTGCGATCGCGTCGTCGGCGCGTTGGCGTTCGGTTTCGGCTTGTTCGACTGCTTCCTCGGCGCGTTGGCGTTCGGTTTCAGCGCGTTGGGCCAACTCCCCAAAGGTCAAAAATCGCTCTCCATCGGGACGATAAATAACCATATCTTCACCATGTTTCACCTCAAAACAAATCTCCAAGCGCGGACTCACCCAATAGTTGATGGGGGAGATAATATCGAGGCTGTCGCTATCGTCGCGACGCAGCCACCCCATTAGTTCCCCATCATCGGGATTGTAGACATAATACTCCTCCACGCCGTGGTCTCGGTAAAAGCGAAACTTGTCCCTCATTTTACCCATGCGGTTGCCGGGAGAGAGAATTTCAAACACCACTTGGGGAGCAATATTACCTTCTTCCCATTGTTTGTAAGAACCGCGATCGCCTTTTGGCCTTCCAAAGGCAACCATCACATCGGGTCCTTGGCGAATTAAGTTATTTCCTTCCACCGGATACCACAATAAATCCCCAGCAACGAAAACATTCGCCACCGCAGCAAATAATAATTCTAAGTTTTCCTTAATCGTAACAATCCAACGAAATTGCTTTGTGTTGTCTGACATCGGTTGGCCGTCGCTGTCGGGGTAGATGATTTCTGAGGTTGTTTGGGGGGTTAGTTGTTGAACCATAGGACAGTTTATCAATTAATAATTAACAATTAACAATTAACAATTAACAATTAACAATTCAGAAGCCCAGACAAGTTAAGAGTTTTATCTAGGGCGCGTAGCTGGGGGGCGAGAATTGATGTTACCGCGTACAGTCTTAACCTTTAATTTAACATCTCGCGCCATTCTGAGGCGGACAAAAGCGCGATCGCACGGGCAAAGTGGCGGCGAAGCTACGATGAATTTTGAACCCAATGATTCCTGGGTTGACAAAAGTCGCTCTGGGTGGTAAATAAATTCAAAGAAGCCCTAGATTGCTTCAACACTCAAAAACCACAAACCCAATGAGTGCTATTGCTGCGGAATATTTTCGACAGTCCCGAACGGCTGCCGGTGCGCGATCGCCCAACTTCAAGCGACTGTTGGCGGCAAATGCGTTTGGACTCGAGCTAACAAGTCCCCAAATCGAAATGGTTTAGACACAAAATCTTTGACGCTATTGCTACATTCCAATGTTTCCTTGCGTGCCTCCTCGCGAGCCGAGACAACGATAATCGGGATTAGGACTTCGCTGTCGCCAAGTTCCCTGAGAACCGCAAAACCATCTTTAACAGGAAGACCGAGGTCGAGTAAAAGGAGGTCGAACTGACCGCCGTGGAGCATTTCTAGGACTTGCTCGCCATTCCGAGCGATCGCGGTGCTAAATCCATTTTTGCGCAAACCTTTTTCAACAAACGCAGCCAAACGCGGTTCATCTTCGGCAATGAGAATATTGCTCATCAATACCTCCTAACTTTCCAATTATGTCCTAAATGAGGCGAAATCGCTTGCTTTCTCCAACGGAAAAATAAGCACAAACGTCGAACCCACTCCCACTTCACTTTTTAGGTTGACGCGCCCCCCATGACTGTGCGCGATCGCCTCGACAATGGATAACCCCAAACCCGCCCCTTCCGAACGGCGATGGCTGTGGGCTGCGCGGGCAAAGCGTTTGAAAACACGCTCTCGGTCTTTCGGGTCGATGCCGCAGCCAGTATCGCGCACCCAAAAGCGAATCTTACCGCGATCGCGCGCCGACCCAATCGCAATGGTATCGGACATTTGAGTATGCTGCGTCGCATTTTGGGCGAGATTCATCACCGCTTGGGTAATGCGCTGGCGATCGGCAAAGAACTGTCCCTTTCCGACTCCTTCCAATTGCCAGTCGCGCGGCGCTAACCCCTTGGCTTTAGCATACAGTTCTTCGGTGAAAGACTCCAAATCCATAGAAGTCGGTTCCAAGAAATCTCTGCGTTCGGCCTTGGCTAAAAAAATCAAATCATTAACAAAACGAGTCATCCGTTCTAGTTCGTCCAATACCAATTCAAGGGTTGGCTCAAATTCAGGATCGTCGCGCTCGAGCAATTCTAAATGTCCCTGAATAATAGTGATGGGCGTTCGCAATTCGTGACCCGCATCATTAACAAACTCGCGCTGACTCTCAAAGGCGACTTGAAGGCGGTCCATCATCGCATTGAAAGTCGTGCTGAGTTCGGCAATTTCTCCTTGTCCTCGAATGGGAATGCGCTGAGTCAGGTCTGTTTCGCTAATGGAAACAGCAGTCCGAGCTAGCGATCGCAACGGAAGTAAGACCTGTCGAGAGGCAACCCAAGCTAGCAATACAGCCACAATTAGCATTGCGACTAAGACCTCAATGACGGTGACGATCGCATCCTTCGCTTCTCGAATTTCTCCGGCTGTGGAATGAACGGTGACGAATACGCCTTCAATCTGTCCGTCGATGGCAATAGGTTGGGCGATATAAATTAGATTGCCAATTTGCGGGTCGGAGGTTTGTTTTTCTCCTTGCCGGGATTGGGTAAGTTTTGCCCAGCTCTGCAACAGCAGAACATCTTGTTCGATGAGGTCGGGAACCACACCACTCGCCTCATAAAATTCACCGTCGATGAAAGTCAGAAAATAGGTGTCATCTTCGGGCATTTCTAAAGATAAAAAGCGATCGAAGATGAGAGCGATGTTTCCCTCGAGTTGTCCCTCCTGGTTTGGGCGCTGCTTTTCGAGGAACTCTTGGAAATCTGCGATCTCTCTGGCTAAATCGCTGCGAACCCGGCGATCGACCTGAACAAAAACCAATTGATAGAAGATAGGAATCGAGATAACGACAAATACGCTCATGAGTGCAACGTACCAAGCTAAAATTCGGGTTCGCGCTTCCCAAAAAAAGCCATGTTTGGGGATGACTGCCTTGATTTTTGCGAAGGAGCTGCCCCTTGCGTGCGGTTTTTCTTCACTCATGAGTATTGAAATAGTATTTTTATTTGGGTTGTAAAACTCGGTTCTTCGGAAGAATAGAAGAATAGAAGAATTCAGAATAGAAGAATGATATAGCATTTCCGCTCCGAGACGTATTTTAATAATTCCTCAAGCTCTCTCAAATTCTGGATTCTGAATTCTGACTCCTGAATTCTGTACGTCTCGGAGAGTTTCACATCTCAAACGGAAATGCTAGAGGCTTTGCATTAGTCCTCAGCTTATGCCCAGCGACGAATGACCGATCGCGGTTCTTCGAGTCCGGCTGCCCAGCGCGCGAAGTGGCGGGCGAGTGGCGGCGCAAAGAGGAGGGTGTTGGTAAAGCCAGAAAACAGATGCAATCCTTCAACTTGCCCCACCGCTCCGACGACGGGCAAAGCGTTGGCACCAAAGGCGACGAGACAGCGATACCAGGTTCCTGTCACTCCGGCGAGGAAAGGAACCAGCGGCGCGATCGCGGCCCGAATTTGGGCTTCGCTGGCGGCGGCATCGACGGTGGCGTTGGGATTGGCGAGGACTCGGCTGAGTTGTCCCAAGCAAAGATGGCCGTCGCTAAATTGAATGATTCCGGGATCGACAATGGCAGGGGCGGGTTCTCCGCGTTCTTCGTCCCAAAAGGTCTCAAATTCAACTTGACTGGCTTGCGCTTCTAGGGCAAAACGCTGAATAACGGCGGGCATAATCAGCGTTCTCAGTCGCAGTTCGACGGGGGGCGTTTCGACAATTTCGGCTTGGGTAAAGTACAGTTTAACGGCGACTCCGGCGGCTTTGAGGAGGGCGCGGCTGAGGCCCCCGGCGCAAATGGCGATATTTTGGGCGAAATAGGTGGTTTGGGGCGTTTTTACGCCGATGGCGCGCTCCCCCTCGCGGAGGATTTCCACGGCGCGATCGCACTCCCATTCCCCTCCGTTACGGGTTAAGGCTTGTAAATAGGCTTGATTGGTTTTTAGGGGGTTGATGTGGCCGTGGGGGAGGTGTAATGCCCCTGCAATGGCTTCTGAGTTCACCAGGGGTTCCAGTTCTTGGGCTTCGGCGGGAGTGAGGTGGCGCGGTTGAATGGAAAAGTCTTGATAGTCGGCCGCGATCGCATTGATGTCGTCGTCGGGGTGGAGGGGAAGCAATAAGTCCATCTCTCGAAACTCGGTCTCTGCCTCCAATTCCTCGGTTAAGTGGCGATGGAGTTGGATTCCCTCTTGGCACAATTGGCGCGTTAATTCCGACGTTCCCGACCAATAGGCTAATCCGCCGTAACTATAGCGCGTTGCGTTGTCCAGAGCGCGATCGGGTTCCAGCAACAACACGCTAAACCCCTGTTGCCGCAGTTCGTACCCCAAGGCTGCCCCCGTAATTCCCCCTCCGACGACTAACCAATCGTATGTTTTCATAGCATTTAAACTTTGAGTTGAGAACAGCACTCTCGATATCGCGAATCTCTTCCTTTTTCTGATTTTGCCCGCGATTTTCTCAATTTATCAGAAATTATGACTAATGACCCGTACGGGCGGGGTAACCCCGTCCCTACCCATCATAAAAAAAACCAGCCGTCATTATACGGCCGGTTCAGAGAGCTTGCTGTATTGGGAGAAGAATGGTTCGGTAATGCGATTCGGTTGTCGCTATGTTCAACTCAAGCGGTTGCTGCCATCTTGGTTTAACTGTAAATAAATGTAACAGATAATTTAAAGTTTTGCAACATTTATTTGCTAAAACTGTCGAAACCCCCATTGTGCAAGCTATGACGTGCATCTGAGTTCGCCTTCAGCCGAGGCGCGAAGGGCCAGTCGCACTCCGTGCATCAGCCCAAATTTGGATGAAAAGATTGCCAATGGGAAAGAATGTATTCAATAATAAAGAAACGACAAGAGTTAAATTCTGGGGGACATGGCAGGGAACAATAAATTTGAATTTAAGTAGAGCAGACAACCAGATTTATGCCCAAAGTACCAGATTCGATCGTTATCGGAGCAGGAAAGTGCGGAACCACTTCGTTACACGACTACCTCGCACAGCACCCTCAGCTTTATATTTGTCCTCAAAAAGAGACCTACTTTTTCCTTGAAGCGTCTCAGCGAAATAAATTCAGAGCTTACGGCGCGATTACCGACCCTGATGAATATTATGCTTTATTTAAAGATGCTCCGGCAGGGAGTCAGAGACTGGAAATCTCGACCAACTATTACGCTTATGCCAAGTCTGCTAAATTGATTAAAGCGGCTTTACCCGATGTCAAAATTATCGCCATTTTGAGGGATCCGGCAAATCGAGCATTTTCTAGCTACCAAATGTTAGTCAGGGGGGGACACGAAAAGGAAGATTTTGAAAATATTATTGTAGAAAATAATAAATATGTTAAACGGGGGTTTTATTATCGTCAACTTCTGCCCTATTTTGAAGTTTTCGATCGCGCTCGCATAAAAATCTTGTTTTTTGAAGACTTATGCAGTCAGCCCGTCCAGTTCGTACAAGACTTGTTTGCATACTTAGAGGTCGATCCCCAATTTACGCCTGATATGCAAAAGAGAGGAAGAGAAGGAGGATTGCCTAAAAATGCAATTTTCCACAGCTTATTAACACAAAAGAACCCCATAAGGCAAGCTGCTGCAACCGTTCTTAAACCTTTTTTACCCGAACAAAGGCGGCAACAAATGAGAAAAAAAATGGTTAAAAAGAATATAGCCAAGGTCAAGCTTTCTCCCGAGTCTCGACAAAAATTAATTGAGATCTATCGCAGCGATATTTTACAACTTCAAGATTGGGTCGGACGAGACCTCTCTGCTTGGTTGAAATAGGAGAAGAATTCAGAATGGAAGAATTGGAGAATTGAAGAATTTTACGAAAAAATCAAGTAAAGGAACGAGTAATAATTAATCCCTCCCGTTAAATTGGGAGGGAATTAATTGCGTTAGTTTAATGCTAGTTTCCTCTGTGCCGAACCGCGATCGCGCTCCAGATTTCCGGGGACTTTGTTCAATTTTCGGGGGCTTTATTCAAACTGATATTGCGATCCACTGGCGCATCGTCACTAATTAAATCTGTCATCGCCTCATTCAAATCCCTCGGATTCATGAACAAAATCTTAGAATTATCGCTCGTCCCAATTTTTTCATTGGCTTCGACATAGCGTTGGGCTAAGAGAAACTGTAAAACTTCCTGGCTTGTTCGACCGCGATCGATCGCGCCGGAAATCATTTCAATAGACTGCACTAACCCTTCTGCTTCGGTGATTTCAGCCCGTTTCTTACTCTTTGCCGCTCGTTCCAATTCGAGAGATTCCATCACATTTTGAGCGGGTTGCAGTTCTTGAACCTCGACGCGAACGATCTTGACTCCCCAGTTGGAAGTTGCTTCGTCAAGTTGGCGCAGAAGCATTTTGTTCAGTCGATCTCGGGCTGAGTAGGTGTCCTCCAAATCGAGTTGACCGATTTCAGAGCGTAAAATTGTGACCACGAGGTTTTCGATGGCGTGGTGAATATCTTCAACGACATAAAATGTTTTTTCAAGATCGACAATTTGCCAGTACACGACGGCATCAACCTTGAGAGAGACGTTATCCTGGGTGATTGTATTTTGAGGAGGAATGTCGAGAACTTTTTCTCGATTGGTATCCTCGACGACAATTGTATCGAGTAAAGGCGTAATTAGATGAACTCCGGGGTCGAGTTTGCGATTAAACTTACCCAATCGTTCTACCAGCGCTTCATTTCCTTCGCTCACCATGCGCAGAGCGAGCAAGCAGTAGCCAACACTGCCTAACGTGACGCTGATAATACTGTAGAGAAGATAGTCCAGCATAATTTTAACCTTGTTTTAGAATATAGAAATTCCCAGGAAATAGCAGAGAACGGAAAAGGTGAGTCAATCTTCTCCAGTTTACCCTGTTTCAACCGGAACAGCTTAGGGGGGATGGGGAGATGGGGTGAAGTGTTTTTCTGTGATTACTGTTTACTGGTAACTGTGATTGAGGGTTTCAGCCATCATTTCTATTTCCTGCGTTCTCCCATGCGAGAATGAGTAAGGCATTAACGATGGCAGCAGCGACGGCAGATCCGCCTTTGCGTCCCTCGACGCGAATTTGCGGGACGGCTGTTTGACTCAGGACTTGTTTGGACTCGATAACAGAAACAAACCCGACGGTTGCACCGATGACTAAAGGGGGACGAACCGCCGCGTTGCGCAAGAGGGAACAAAGTGCGAGTAAGGCGGTGGGTGCGTTGCCAAAGACATAAATTGCTTGGGGATAGTCGCGAAAACACTGAATTAAGCCCGTCTCCGTGCGTGTTTTTCCGGGGAGAGGGGAAGGGGCTTGTTCGATCGCGGCGATGAGAGGATTATTGAATGTTTTCGCGATCGCGCTCTTGATTCCCAATTTTACCATTCCCACGTCCGCGACAATGGGAACGCCGCGCGCGAGGGCAGAGATGCCCGACTCAATGGCTTGGGGGCTAAAGTGGAGGAGGTGGAGGAAGTCGAAATCGGCGGTGGCGTGAATGACGCGGCGCGCGATCGCATACTCCCACTCGTTGAGGTTGTGTTGGCCCACCTCGCCATCGATGGCGGCAAAACTTTGCTTGACGATGGGGTGGTTAAGATCGCTCAAAATCTGAGTCCTGGCCAATCCGGTTCTCGATAAAAGTGATTCATATCGTCGAATTTATACAGCCAAACCCCTTCAATGGAGGTTGAAGGCATCTCGGTTTCCAACCAGTTGTCGTTGATCGAGTCGAGAATTGAAACGAGGCGATCGCGATCCAAATCAGAGGAAATTTTATCAAAGTAGCCCAGGGTAATATGGCCGGTAAAATCGTACTGCTGTTCGATTCCCAGCCCAATCAAACCGGCATTTTGATAAATGGCGCGGCGCAGTTGTAAGATACGGCTGTAGCCTTGCTCCGATTGAGGCACAACGCCGACCATAATCGCTCTGGGTCGGAGGAGCAAACCCAGCGATTGAATTTGAATAGGTGTATTAGAGCTCAATTGGGGAGCGCTTTGCTCGAAACATTGAGCGACGCGATCGCGCAATTGTTCCTCAAATGCTGGATTTTTCTCGATCGCCTCTCGATACGCTTCATCCCAGAGTAAGTCGGTCAGCGTCAGATGAAAACTTTCGGGTGCGACGGGAACCATCAATCCTCCGTCCATTTGTTCGACGAGGGACTGCTGCAATTGGGTCAAGCGATCGCGCAGTGCTAATATTTCGGAACTTCCTTCCCAAAGCGGCGCGATCGCGCTGTAACCTGGAAAGGCAACTGCTCGACCGTCCTCAAATTTGGGGGAGGATTGAATATTCGCGAGTTGGGAGTGAAGGGTGGCGCGACGGGTCAGTCGTGCCACGCGATTGAGGTAAACTGGGTAAGAATCGTCCAAGGTTACTTTCTCTGAAATCTAAAGAAGGTTGCTAAACTAATTGCCGCCGTGCGCGCATTCTCGATTTTATTTCACCGCTTCAAGTTGGTCGAGGCGGAGCCAAATATTGGGGGTGGGAACGTAAAACTTGACCAAGGCGTAATCGTCGTTGAGATCGACCACTTCCCCTTTACTCTCAAAGAGATAGGCTGGGAACTGATTGTCGCTGGCTGTTGCCTCGACGCTATTTTCCAGTTTTTCGCGCACGGCGCGCACTAATGTTCCTTTTTTGATTTTGTCAGCCATATACTTGGATTCAACTGCGAGATTGAAGACGGGTCTTGGTTTGATTGTGCCACGATTTGGCGCGATCGGCGAAGCGGAAATTGTCGCGGGGAGATGTCCGAGCGAGCGGGCGGTACGCCATAGCGCGCATTTTCGGGGATGGACATTTGTCGGTTCGTCTTTTAGTCGGTTTTTCGGGTGCAGGTTGCAGGGTGCAAGTCGCGATCGCCATTGAAATGCTAATTTTTGTAAAACCACCTTGACATTTTCGAGGAGTTTAGGTCGAATTTATCTGCATTTATTCATTATTCATTATTCATTATTCATTATTCATTGTGAATGAAATCCTTTGGACGTTTTCTTTTTCTTTTTACTCTTCGATTTAGATTTATTCACTTTTTCTACCGCCTCTTCAAACAATTCGTGTAAATGAAGGGGAACGCTTGCAATTTCGGGAAGGTCGGGTTCTAAAGGTTTATTAAACTCGGTTAATGTTGTCTCTAAATCGCTTTCTAAGTTGAAATTCGGACGGTTTAAAACGCCTTGCAGGACTCGTTCGAGGGAAGCAGGATATTCTTCCTTCAACTGCTGCCACACAAAATAATTAATTTGCGGATTTTCCAGAGATTGACGAATCAAAACTTCGCAATTTTCTTGCTCTAGCGGGTCTTCGGTTTCGAGGAGAGTTTGAAGTTTAGGGTAGCTTTGAACTATCATTTGGCCCCAACGAGGGTGGGAAAATACAGCAACTTTCTCTGCTTTTTTCACCTCTTCGGGCAAATTAACTTTAGGAGCGACCATACGAGAGTTTAGCTTATTATCGAGCAACTTGGTCATCTCCTTAGAGTCCGCACCGCTTTCCTCTGCCACCGCTGACAATTCCAACTCTTCTATGCCTCGTTCCCGAGCGATTTCTTTCAAGGATTTAGAACTATCAATTCCCGCCGCTTCGAGACGGGTTTGGCTCATTTTTTCCTGCAATTGTACCAATTTTCGTTCGAGTTGATAGCCGGGAAGCGTAACGCGATCGCCTCCAAAAAATTCGACGAATTCATGGTGATACTGGGCGACAGATTCCCATGCTTGTTCTAACAGATCCGGCGCGTCGCTGTACAGTTGGCTGGGATAATTCTTTTTAAATTCGCCGAGGGCAACTGCCAGTTTGGGTTTGCCAAGTTTCCCTTTGAAAATGCAACTCCCCGAAAACATCCATGCACCATCGCTAATAGGTGCGAGGCGCGTCAACAAAATATCTCCTCTTTGCCAGCGCGTTGTTTCCTCAATGGGAACTTCTTGGTTGGGAAAAACGGTATAAGCTTTCGCTGTCAACCAGTTGGTTAACTCGAAGCGATCGCTCGAAACTTGTACGACTTCAAACAAACCTGTGAAACTATTGTGCCAACTTTGGAGTAAGGCGATGTCGCGATCGCTAAATTCCCCTTCTTCGGCGATAAATAACTCAATGGGGGAGTGAGAACCAACTTTCCCCTCGCTTAAAAACTCATCGACGACTAAACTTTGCTGCTTGGGATCGTAACTTTGGCGATCGCGACTTCCCTGCTGTGCGACATAGGCTTCCAGCGCGATCGCTAAGTCCCCTTCCGCATCGTAAACAAAATCTAACAGCTCTTGTTTGAGTTGAATTGCCCGTTCTAAATCCGAACTTCCCATACTGTCCCAACACTTATAGCCTCTCTAGTATATAGCGTTTCCTCATCCGGTAGAACCGGAATTATCAATTAATAATTGATTAATTGGGTCTAAGACCTCTTCGTAAAGGAAGGGCATGACACGGGCAATCATAGGTCTCACGGGGCTGACAAGGTGCGGACACAATCTTCCGCACACAGTCCCTCCTAATTGCCGTGAGTTGTCCGTAAGGAGAGGCAATTATTCATTATTCATTATTCATTATTCATTATTCATTATTCATTATTCATTATTCATTATAAACTCTAGCCTCCTTCAAAATCCGTAGATTCTGACGGAGGGAAGGGGCATACAACGCACCTAACTTTTATTTTTTATATTTCTCCCGCATTTGGTTTAGAATGATTCGTTTGCGCCTCTCTAGATCGGCTAAATATTCTTCACTTTCCAACAAATGCTCGGAATGACTGCGCCTCCTTTCCAAAATTCTTTGATTGGAAAGTGCGGGATTTTCTAAGTAGTCTCGCAAAAGTTTTTTAACTAATTGCTGGCTCGTCATTCTTTCCCGAGCCAAAATTTCAATGAGATACTTTTCAGCTTCATCGTCAAGATTAATGGCAAGCATCGTTAACTCCTAAATTTGAATCGATCGACAATAGATGAATCAGGAATATCTTCCCAAAACTAAAACTGCGTCTGCCGCAGACTTTAACCTTAACCCATATTCAATCCCTTCGACAACTGCTCGATAGGAAGCATCGATAATATTCGTCGAAACGCCCAACGTCGTCCAACGCTGTTCGCCATTACTAGACTCGACCAAAACGCGAGTTTTCGCTGCAGTTCCCGCCCGTCCGTCTAAAATTCTCACCTTATAATCTGTGAGGCAAAAGTTGGCAATTTCGGGATAAAATTTAACCAAAGCTTTGCGCAAAGCCGCATCTAATGCCGCAACTGGCCCATTTCCCTCTGCCACTTCTAACAACTCTTCGCCATTCACTCCCACTTTAATCGTTGCCAAGGCATTACTTAAAGAAGGATTAGGTTCCTGTAAAATATCGCAATGAACTTGAAAGCCTTTCAGTTCAAACAACTGTTGTCGCTGTCCGAGGGCAGATCGCATCAACAATTCAAAACTCGCCTCTGCCGCTTCAAATTGATAGCCTTCGCTCTCTAACTCTTTCAATTTTTGTAAAAGAGTACGAGTCATTTCGCGATTTTCTTCGAGATCGATGCCAAAACTGCGCGCTTTAGAAATAATATTGCTCGTGCCAGACTGATCGGAAATCACAATTCGCCGCTCGTTCCCCACACATTCCGGATTAATGTGTTCGTAAGTAATGGGGTTGCGTGCCACTGCAGAAACGTGAATTCCGCCTTTGTGCGCAAAAGCAGAGCGCCCCACAAACGGCGCGCGATCGTCGGGTGCGAGATTAGCAATTTCGCTCACAAAATAGCTCATTCGAGTTAACTGTTGAAGTTGCTTTTCTTCGAGACAAGAATAACCGAGTTTCAGTTGAAGATTGGGGATAAGCGAACAAAGATTGGCATTACCACAACGTTCGCCATAGCCGCCAATTGTTCCCTGTACCATTTGTATCCCTTCGAGAACGGCTGCTAACGCATTGGCGACGGCAGTTTCGGCATCGTTGTGGGTATGAATGCCAAATTGAACTCGTTCTTGTACGTCGAGTTTGGGAATCGTTTCTGAGACAATGCGAGCAACTTCGTGGGGAAGGGTGCCGCCGTTGGTATCGCAAAAAACCAGCCATTCCGCACCCGCTTCGAGGGCAACTTCTAGGGTACGCAGCGCGTATTCGGGATGGTGTTTGTAGCCGTCGAACCAATGTTCGGCATCGTAGATGACGCGACGACCTTGCGATCGCAAGTATTGAATCGTATCTGCAATCATCTCCAAGTTCTCGTCTAAGCTCGTTTTTAGCCCCTCGGTGACGTGCAAATCCCAAGATTTGCCAAAAATAGTCGTCCAGCACGTTCCGGCGGCGAGAAGGGCTTTGAGCAAGGGGTCTTCCGCTGCGGTTCTGTGGGGACGGCGCGTGGAACAAAAGGCGACAACTTCGGCTTGTTGGAGGGGTTCTTCTTGCAGTTTCCAGAAAAATTGCACGTCTTTGGGATTTGCCCCAGGCCATCCGCCCTCAATAAAGGGAATGCCTATCTCGTCAAGTTTATAGGCAATTTTCAGTTTATCTTCGAGGGAAAGGGAGAGCCCCTCGCTTTGCGCGCCGTCGCGGAGGGTGGTGTCGTAAATCCAAATGCGATCTGTTCGGTTCATCATTTAGTTAACAGTAAATAGTAAACAGCAATATGAATATTTAATGAAACGTTCGTCCATCTCGTTGTTGACTTTTTTCTCCTTTAGTGATACCTTATGCGAAATGTTTGCGGTTTAAATGATTATAGAGCCTTTTCATTTAAGTTGTAAAATCCGAAATTTGGGAAAAATTTACGATTGGGAGAAGTTGAGAATTTAAGCCACTTTGAACAACGATCGAAAATAAGCAGTTAAAAGGGTCTTTTCAGACAAAATTCAAAGAAAATTCAGGAAATCCTCAGCTTCCAATTTAATACTATAGAAACATTGCCCAATATTAAGGTTATCTTCCATGAACACTCGCATCCCAGCTTTCCTCGGAACCCTTGCATTGCTTGCTGTAAGTTGCAACGCGAATCCTCCCTCATCCCAAGCTTCTTCCCCGGAAGCGACTCCTTCTGTAGAACAAACGGAAAGCAATCCAACCGCAGAAACCTCAGAAGCGGCGACATCTGTTGCGGCGCGATCGGGAACTTTTGTGGCGGGGGAAAAGGAGACTGAGGGAAGTGCGAGTATTATGACTGAAAACGGTCAAGCTTACCTCGTTCTCGACGACACCTTCAAAACGGCAGACGGACCAGATGTGTTTGTTTTACTGCACAAAGAAATGACTCCCGAAAGCTATTCGGAAAGTGACTATGTGAATTTAGGGATGATGGAAAAAACAAGCGGGATGCAACGATATACTATTCCTGCCGGAACGAATGTTGACGATTTTCAATCTGCCGTCATTTGGTGCCGTCAATTTAATGCTACCTTTGGCTATGCCTCCCTGGAATCAGCGAACAGTAATCAGTAATCAGTAGTCAGTAATTAGTTCATTGGAGAAAATTAAATCGGTCAAGTCACTCGTTTGTGCTACAAAAGAGAAGCTTCGCAGAAAGCAACCTACAATCCAAAAACGACAATTAAAGCCCGCTAAACTACTTTAGAGTTTAAATCGTCCTTCGCTAAAACCTATGAATGCCGCACAATGGGCTGGTATAATTCACCCGGCGCTTACCGTCATCTTTGTTTTTCCGTTAATTGGTATAGTTGCCAACTTTGCTTGGCAAACGCGCCAGCGTCGCCTACAACTGTCGGTTAAGGGAGCAAAAAGTAAAATTCCTCCTGTTGTGGGACGAGAGCACGTTCAAATCGGTCGCTGGCTGACGGGGGGAGTCGTGGGTACATCGTTGGTTGCGATCGCCTATTCTATCGCAACCAAGGGTTTTATCGAAGAGGCACTGTTCGCAACGTCTCCAATAGCCTCTATTTTTATCGTTTTCATGTTTGCGGCGACCATTGCCTCCCTAATTCTGCTGTATCGTGCCAGAGAGAAGCAATGGCGCGCCGTTTTTGCCACCTTATCTAGTTTGGGACTGATTATTCTCGGCTATCTCGATAAACTGGGAATTGTCGAAAAACCCTTTGTCTTCCGACGCGATAACGAGTGGTACGTCTCCCATTTCCACTACGGAACGCTGGCAGCAATTTTGATGATTATCTCCGTTGCCATCGTTCAGGAAATCTACCAAGACCGCTCTAACCGCTGGCGTAACCTACATATTATCCTCAACTGTATCGCTTTGCTACTGTTTATCGGACAAGGCATTACAGGAGCGCGAGACTTGTTTGAAATCGGTTTGTGGACTCCGCCTCCGGTTTGATCGAGTAACATTACGCAGTTTTGTCGATTGTTTTTCAGGCTTCTATCGGTTCGTCAGTGAAAATAAGTGAGAAACTTAGAGATCGTTAATTCAGTCTTAACCCTTGAACTCTAGGATTCAACTATGCTAACCCTTAGTTAGGTTCACTCGTCCTCGATTTCATGCTCTACGATATGTTTCTCTCTGGCGGTCCGGTGATGTGGCCGCTACTTGCTCTCTCCGTATTCACCTTTACCACTGCCTTCGAGCGAGCGTGGTTTTGGACTCGTTTGCTGAGTCAAGAAAGTCGTATCGTCCGCGACGTTCTCGAAGCAGCGCGCTACGACCTCCACGAAGCGGAGAAAATAGCGCAACACGCTCGCTTTTTACCCATCGGTCGCTTTTTGTTGGCTCCCTTAGAGCTTAAACGACCCACTCCCGAAACCTTTCGGCTGGCAATGGAGGCCGCAGGCGATAAAGAATTCATTCAAATCCGCAAAGGCGATAAACTATTGGAAACCGTTGTTGCGATCGCGCCGTTACTCGGACTCTTAGGTACCGTTACCGGTCTCATCAATACCTTCAGCAGTCTCAATATTGGCGGCGGCGCTTCAGCCGAAGAAGCTTCTAAAGCGGCATCGGGTATTGGGGAGGCTTTAGTCACAACGGCAACAGGAATGGTTGTCGCCATTATCGCACTCTTAGTCTTCCGGGTTTTAGTGACGCTGCAAGCTCAACAAATCGATTACTTTTCGGAAGTGGGGAGCGAACTCGAACTAATTTATCGTCAAGTGTGGTACGAACCTACCTTGGAAAGAGAAGATTTGGAAAGGGAAGAAATCAATGCACCTTCTCTACCTCCCTCAATTTCCAATCATCCCGGCGAGCCGGTTTCAGTGGAGGACTATTAATCGATGCGCTTTAAAGAACAAGGCAACTCGTCTTCTATGCCGCAAATCAACCTCGTGCCAATGTTGGACGTTTTGATGTCGGTTCTCACCTTTTTTATCTTAACTTCAATGGTTTTGACGGGTCAGCGCCTCAGCGATATTCTACTTCCGGGAAGCCAAAGCGGGATTAAGCAAAAGGAGGAAAAACCTTTAGTTGTCGGTTTGGATAAACGGGGAACTATTGTCCTCGAAGAAAGCAAGGCAGAGGGGAAAGCTGAGTTAGAAAAGGCAATAAAAGCTTATCTACAAAAAAGTCCAGAAGGAACCGTGATTTTGAAAGCCGATCGCGAGCTGTCTTATCAAGAAGTGGATATCCTTTTGAAAGAAATGGCTAAAATTGGGGGCGGCAATGTTTCTTTGGCTATCGAACGAAATTGACCCCCGAGTAAAAGGACTAATTAAATGCGTTTTAAAAACCAACAGCAGCGCCAAACTGAAGAAATCAATCTCGTTCCAATGATGGACGTATTGATGTCTATTTTGACCTTTTTTATCTTACTTTCCATGATTTTAACAGGTGCCTTGGAAGGGGTGGACGTGCGACTGCCGAGCGACGAAGCAGGAGCGGCACAAAGCGATGCACCTCCGCCGCTTATTGTCAAGATCGATGGCAACAATGGGATTTTAGTAGGAGAACAACCCGTCGAAAGAGAACAACTTTTGGAGCAAATCAAAGGTCATTTGGCTCAAAATCCCAAAAATTCCGCCGTGTTAGTTGCAGACCCCGAAGCCAATTACGAGAAAGTGGTACAACTGTTGGCAGAGATGCGCAATGCTGGAGGCGATCGCGTTTCGCTAGGCATCCAAGGCGAGTAGATTCACTTCGGAATAATGAATAATGAATAATGAATAGTTAATAATGAATAGTTAATAATGACCTCTTCTTAAGCACTTACACAAAATAGATCGCCCATAACACTCGCCCAAAACTCCCACCGTGTCTTGTTTTTCAAGAGTCACGCTTGTGTAATTTATTTTGGCTGGGTACTTAAAAGAAGAAAATTTATATCGAGGAAAATCTACGCTCGATGCGGACAACTTACGGCAATAATTATTAGCCGATGCTCATCCTAAA
>JAXHVQ010000058.1:0-33805 GCA_034189065.1 Cyanobacteriota bacterium | reverse complement strand
GGGGGAAGCAGGGGGAGCAGGGGAGCAGGGGGAGCGGGGGAGCGGGGGAGCGGGGGAGCAGGGGGAGCAGGGGGAGCAGGGGAAGCAGGGGGGAATTGTATTTAATTTTTAATTTTTAATTTTTAATTTTTAAGCAACCCTAATACAGCACGATCGCATTAATTAATAGGGTTTGCCGCTTTTTGCAGCAAGCCCTAACTATAGTTAAAAATCCCCCGCATTCTATGCGGGGGGAGTATGTCATTTGACATCCTTATTTGATAGCTGTTTTAATGCAGCCTTAAGAATATTTTCCGCCGCATTTTTATCGCGGTCTGCCATGACTTTTGGGAACGGGTAGGATGCGGGAAATTCTTATCCAAAAATGGCACTCGAAAGGAAAACGGCACCCGCACCGCATAGGGCGAAACCGGCGAAACGCAGGGACAATGCAGTATTTTCGTTTAACGATTTAAGCGCCAATTCTCCTAACTTAAAAGCTGATAGGGCAATGGCAAGTTGAATAATTGCAAAACCGGCGAGATAGGCAATGAGGGGAGTCATTTGCGCGCCGACGATCGCTTCGCCATAGGCGTAACCGTGGAAGATGCCCGCAACAATTCCCAACGCGATCGCGCCCAATAACTTAAGATTAGTGCTGACTGCCAGTAGTATTCCCGCCGCGAGAACGGAGGCGGAAATCAAAATTTCGGGAAAGGGAAGATCGACACCGAGTAAATGAATTCCCGTTCCTCCTAGCGTTGCCAGGACAAAAGCGACGGGAACCCACCACCCTTTTTCGGGTTTGAGGGCTGCGAGCAACCCCACGCCAATGACGAAGGCTAAATGATCTAAGCCGATGACGGGGTGAGCGACTCCCGATAAAAGCCCTTCAAAGACTGTCGAAGGCGCTCTCCCGCCCATTGGGTGGTGTGCGGCGGCGGGAAGGGCCGCGATCGCCCAACTTCCACTGGCGATCGCCCAAGCTAGGGCTATTTTTTGTACGAAATCCGGTTTAAATCTCAATTCCATCTATACCTCGCAGATGAATCTCAAACAGTTGAATTGCGCCGAACGGCGGGCATCCTGACTTCACAATGAAAGGGAACGCAGCTTGTTTCAAGCTTGTTTGTTGTTCCCTAAATTGAGTTCACAGTTGCGGGACAGCGCCAGATTTGCACTGGACTTTCCCCTTTACTCCCGATGGCTGTTCCCCGATCGGAACCGACGGCGGTTTGACAACTTTAGCACGGTTGGGTCGCAGCAGTTGCGATCGCGCGCGGCAAAGGCACGACAAATTTATCGTGCCTCGCCCATCTCTTCCTATTTGGGTATAGTGCCTTGTTTTTCAACTCAATCTTGCCGCCTACCCACGTTATGCTTTGCCGTTTTGGACGAAACCGAGCGTTAAACTGTCGGGAACGAGGAAGTGATTCACGTGATAAGCGCGCTCTTCGGTTTTGAGCAGAATTTGCTCGTAGAGGTAGCGAGTTGCGCGATCGCCTAAGCTTTCTGCTTGAGACGCTTGACGGCGAATCAATTGAATGATTTCTTGTTCGGCGGCTAAGTCGTGTTCGAGCATGGCGCGACAGTTATAAGCACCATCCTCTTCGGGAGAAAAGCAGCAGAGTTCTGCGAGTTTGCCGAAACTCATTACCGGAATACCACCTAAACCATTGAGACGTTCTCCCAATTCGTGGACGTGATCTTGTACTTCCTCGTAACATTCACTGAAGAAGTTATGCAGTTGGTAAAACTCCGAACCTTCGACCACGAAATGATGTTTTTGATATTGCAAATATAAGGCCTGAAAACTCGCTAAAGCAATATTCATCCCTTCGCACACCGGTGCGGTAATACTTTCGTCTAGTCCAATTGGATTTTTTTCGAGTTGACCGAATGGACGCAATAGACCCTGTACTGTAGACATAGCAATCCCCTTCTTTCATTAATTATTTTTTGTTGACAGTTTGTATCTTATCAGAAATTTTAGTTTGTTGACAGCAAAAGAGATTTTTCTTTGCGATCGAAATTCTGCTGATTCCTATTTTGCTTGACATTAAACTCTAAGGTTTCTGAAAAATAATCACCTCAATTAATGAAAACAATTGCTAATAAGCTGAATTTTAAAAGGGGGAAAGTTGTGTCCCAAGTTAGATCGCCGGGGAAATGCGATCGCCTCTCTCCCATCTAACTCGATTTTTCCACTGCTAATTGTTGTCATTTGTCAAGTGCGCCGGTGGAACTCAAGACGGCGAATTGCGTCTTGGAAAAAGAAAGCAACCCTAGAGCGCGTAACCGGTTCCCCTAACTGAAGTTACAATACTAAAAGGTTGACAAGCATGATTGTAGACGTGGGTTTTAGGAGTGACGCAATGACACAACGGGTTAAAGTACGCCACAACGATGGTGCCAATGGTTTCGGACAACGGAATGCCAGCGCGATCGCGGCTTTAAGTGCGACAGTTGTCGTGCTACTGAGTCCGCTAGCAGTTTTGGCTTCAGAATCGAGCAACGCCATCGCCCCCCACCGCACCGATTCAACCTCCATCGCCCAAATGCCACAACTGCCTCCCCTGGGCGATGCAACAGCATATTTACCCGACGCTCAACCTAAAGTGCGGGTGGTGCTTCGCCTGAGCGAACGCCGCGTCTACCTCTACGAAGACGACGAAATCTCAGCTAGCTATCCCGTGGCGATCGGGAAATCCAGCACCCCCACCCCAACCGGCGAGTTCAAAATCTTTCAACTCATCGAAAACCCAATTTGGAAAAATCCCTGGACGGGGGAAATAACAGAGCCCGGAGCCAATAGCGCGCTAGGCTTGCGGTGGATTGGTTTCGCGGAAATGTCCAACGGAATTATCGGTTTTCACGGAACGCCTACCGTTTCCTCCATTGGGAAAGCCGCTTCCAACGGTTGCGTACGAATGCGTAACGAAGATGTCGTCGCCTTGTTCGGCAAGTTAGAAATGGGAACTTCGGTTACGGTTGTGGATTAGAGCGTCCCGAGTCGCGGGCGATGAGTCATTATCAATGAATAATGAATAATGAATAATGAATAATTATTCGTTGGTAATGACCGCCTTTTCCCACATTGAGGCAACAGCACTCCCAGATATCAATAAGTAAGTAGGTTTGCTGAATAAGTGTTGTGATGAGCAGGGGGAGCAGGGGGAGCAGGGGGGGAATTGTATTTAATTTTTAATTTTTAATTTTTAATTTTTAATTTTTAATTTTTAAGCAACCCTAATACACATCGATCGCATTGACTAATAGGGTTTCAGCTTTGTGCAGCAAGCCCTAATTAATTGCGAGCAGGTGCTTATAAGAAATCGGTTCCCAGACGAGACACAAAAGCGCACAACAACCGCCTGCTTAGAAAAGCCGACCTTGCGAGCGCTTTCAATGTTTTAGCGGCAGACGATCGCAAACGTCAACGGTTTTTGAGAAGTCCCCGCCAGATTAACCGTAACCGGATAAGTTTGTCCCGGCTGCCAGTCGAATAACTCCACGCTCAACGCCCCTGGATAGGTTCGTTCCGCGATCGCCGATTCTTGATTGGTTTGCAATGTTAGACTGCCTCCTTTGGGCAAGCGCGCGCTCACCCGTAGAGGTTGACCTTCCACGCTCGGCGATCGCGGTGGATACTCCGAGCGCAGCAAAACGAATCCCGCCGTCGTTTGCCACTGTCGTTCGCTCGTCGGTTCTTCCCTCGAAAGCGTTAGCGTCAGCGTATCAATAATCTCCCGCGCGGCGAGTAAGGACAAAGCCATCTGCTGTTCGGTTGTCGCGCCCTCGTAGGAACGAGGCAACGAAGCCACCAGCTCTTCCTTATATCGCTGTTGTTCCTCTTGGGGCAAGCGACTGGGGGCAAGAGACAGCCGAATACGTCCTGCCATGTCATTCAAATCTCGCAATCGATCGGGAAACAGATAACTTGCTGCCCTAACCGTTTTCGCTTCGGAGGGTTTGAGCGAATTAATCGTCTCCGCACAAGCCTCCAGCAGTCGAGCGAGAATGGCTTCGGGCATTTCAACCGGCAGGACAGCGAGCAGTTGAGGCACCCAAAACGGTTGAGTGGGAACCGCCTTAGCTTCAAAATCGTCTCTGTAGTTAGGTAAGTCAGCAGTTTCCATCTCCCAAGGGAATCGGGGGGGGTGACGTTCGATTTCAGCTTGCAATCGGCGCTTGAGCAGCGCCTGAAAACGTTTTTGCACGATTGGTATTTCTCCCATGTTTGTAGGTTGAACGCTCTGGGCAGATCCACCAACCTGAGAGGCGACCTCCTCCTCTTCTTCCCAAGTGAGAGGGATTTCTAGAGAACTGAGGGGATCGTCGATTTCTAAAACTTCTGCGTTGTGCGCTTCTAGCATTGACTCTAATGGATCTGGCGAACCTTTCTTCTGTTCTTGGTGGGGAAAGTCCGAATTTTCGGACTCCATACCCAGTTCCGAGCAGGACGAATCGGCTGTCGATTTTGACTTCAGCCAATTCAGGATTTGGCGATAGACAAAATCTGAATTGTCTTCCATGTCACTATTCATCTTTAAATGCACCTGATCAGGACACTGAACGATCTGAACGATTGCGAAGATTCCAGGCGCATTCGAGCAGTTTCAGCCACAGTTTTTCGGCTTGAGCAACTGTCACCGAAAGCTCCTTGGCAATCTCCGCTATTTCTATATTTTGTTGCTTCAACTGTAACAGGTGACGCTGGGGATTGCTCAACTGTTGGTACAGTTTTTGCCATTGGTGGGGGGTTAAGCCAAGATTGTGCTCGAGGTCGGCTTCCAACCACTGATGCACCAGTTCCCAGCGGTGAGAGAGGGCGAAGCGAATTAGATGATATTTGAAGCGCTGTTGCAGATAATCTCGCTGCCTGGGAGTTAGGCCGAGGATTTCTTCGATTTCACTGGTGGAAAGGTCTTTGAGGCGCAGGATGAAGTAGTCGAGGCATTCTTCCTGCTGGCGATCGCGCAGGTATTTCATGAGTTCTTCGATGACCGCTTCGCGCATACTCGAGTCGGGAAGGAGACCTTCTTGTTCGACCATCACCGATCGCGCGATCGCCGCCGCGCGGTGCTGTCCTTCCCTCTCGGGCGCGCTCGATGCTCCCTCTGCCGCGAGATCCATATCGACTGAGGTTTCAGGAGGCTGTTTTTGGGAAAAGGTTTGAGCGCGCAGGATAATGAGTTGCTGAGCGCGGTTTCCCGGAAGCGGTATCCTTCGTTTGGCATAGCGCTCGCAAAAGGCCATGTACTCGGCTAACTCTAGTCTCGCTCGCGGTTGATAGGTGGGACTGAGTTCGGCTTCGCGCCGAAACGCATTGAGGGCTTCGGCATAAAATCCCTGTAAAAAGTCCTCGATTAACGTCACCCGCGCTTGATAGCTGGCTCGTTCTTGGGAAGGACAAATATAGCGGTACACGATGGAGCTTAGGGTACTCTGGAGTTCGATTCTACCTTGAGTCGAGCCCCGATTGTAATAGCGCAGGCACAGTTTCAAGCGATGGTTGGCTAGGGTTTTTGCCCAACTCTCCATCTCGCCAGAAGCTTGAATCCGGGAACTCTCCTGACAGATTCGATTGACTTCTCGGACAATCCGTAGGGCGACTTCTTGACAAGTCTGCTCTGGAGCGCGAGTAGACTGTCGAAATTGCTTTAAGACTAAATTAAAAATAAAATCCACGTTCTGACCGACTGCTTACAAGGTTTTTTTTGGGTGCTAACAACCACTACTCCGGATTCGGCCCCTCCTCAGCCGGTGTCAGAATCTTTTAGATACACTTTAAAATATGACGGTCTTTATGTTCATCGACATCAGCACAATTACTGATTTATTTATGATTTCAGGGAAGAAAATATGAATAAGCTCAATTTAGATCGGCAAATTCAAGATTTAGTCGATGGCGCGCCCTCCGATTTGGGTATGCAGCAGGCAATCGTGCGGGCTGTTGCTCCGGTATTGAAGGCGGTCGCTTCCAAGATGCAACGCGAGGAATACTTTTTGGTTCGGGGTCGCGATCGCGGTTGGTTAGTGACTACACTCTCGAATCGCACCCAGCCTAATCTTGAGAAGAGAGCGATTTATGCTTTCCCCACCCAGGGCGATGCTCGAGGGTTTCAAAAAGGCGATCGGGGAAATTTAGAGGTAGAAGCTATTCCGGTGACTCATATTTTATTCCAAATGCTAGCGCTTCGGGAAGTCGATAGTGTGGTTTTCATGGATACTCCCGGCAATTTCGAGCGTGGCACCGAAATTCACCGCGTAAATCTACAAGAACTGGTTTCGCGGCAGTTGCAGGAGGGAGCGCGATCGCGTGGTGTCCCGCCGGATATCGCTTAAATGTTGGTCGTTGGTCATTAGTCGTTCGTCCTTGGTCATTGGTCGTTCGATGTTTCTCGTTCCCAACTCTTAACCCATCTCCCCCGCTCCCCCTGCTCCCCCCGCTCCCCACTGCCCACTGTTTACTGTCTCATGCAAACTCTTGCAATTTTGTCAAATGGACAGCAGAGAAACTGACACATCGCACCCTTGCACTTTTCCCGTCGCCCCCCAAAATGTAAACAAAAATGAACGTTCCCGCGTTGGCTATCCAACTAACCCGCCTCGAACAATTCGCTCTATTGCTTCAAAATTCTTTACATTAGGAACACTTGTGGTACTATCTGGATGGTTCGAGGGGACTAAGGAATATTTCATTAATGTCAACGCAATCCAGAGTGGTGAAGGAGTAAACGGGAGTGCAAAATAGCATATCAGAAGCTCGCGAGGAAGCCAAAATTCAACGCAATCAACCCAAACCCATCCGCATCGGCGCAATCGGAGTCGGTAATATGGGGCAACACCATGCCCGCGTCCTAAGCCTGCTCAAAGATGTTGAGTTCGTTGGAGTCTCAGACATCAATATCGAGCGAGGTCTAGCACTTGCCAGTAAATACCGAGTTCGCTTTTTTGAAAATTATCTCGATCTTCTACCTCATATCGATGCGGCTTGTATCGCAGTACCCACGCGCCTGCACTATCCAGTAGGAATGAACTGCCTCAAAGCCGGAGTTCATACCCTCATAGAAAAACCGATCGCAGCCAGTATCGAAGAAGCCGAATCATTAGTCAATGCAGCCGCCGAGTCCGACTGTATTTTACAAGTGGGTCATATCGAACGCTTCAACCCCGCCTTTCAAGAACTAGCAAAAGTTCTCAAAACAGAAGAACTCCTGGCCCTCGAAGCCCATCGCATGAGTCCTTATTCCAATCGTGCCAACGATGTCTCAGTGGTGCTGGATTTAATGATTCACGACATCGACCTTTTGCTCGAACTTGCCCGCGCGCCAGTGGTGAAGCTAACCGCAAGCGGAAGTAGCGCTTCGGAGTCGAAATACCTCGATTATGTCACCGCGACGCTAGGGTTTGCCAACGGCATGGTCGCAACCCTAACAGCGAGCAAAGTGACCCATCGCAAAATTCGCCGCATTGCTGCTCACTGTAAAAATTCCCTAACCGAAGCTGACTTTCTCAATAACGAAATTTTAATCCATCGTCAAACCACGGCTAACTGCATGACCGATTACGGTCAAGTGTTATATCGCCAAGATGGTTTAATCGAGAAGGTTTATACAAGCAATATAGAACCCCTCCACGCCGAACTCGAACATTTTGTCGGGTGCGTGCGCGGGGGGAATCAACCCTCTGTGGGAGGCGAACAGGCCCTTAAAGCGCTGAGATTGGCGAGTTTAATCGAACAGATGGCTCTCGACGGTCAAGTGTGGAAGCCTTCTGCTTACGCGCCCATTAGTTCTCCCGCTCGCGTCCTGTCATCGTAGGTGTGAGTTGGAGTTGAGAGTTATAGGGACGTTTCGCCGAAACGTTACTACGACCGACATTTTGCGAAACGTCCGTAGGAATTTGCGAACGGGCGAACCTAAAACTCTCAACCCTCGATTCGAGAGTGGGCGTACTGTATCTTCCCTACATTTTGCTGATAATGCGCTGGATAATTTGAACTCCGGTGACAGCTTGCCAACTAAATAGTCCCAATAAAGCAACATTGAGGACAATATGACTGTAGCGCGCGATCGCGTTGCCTTTCTGCATAAACGGCACTAAGGCAGCCGAAGTTGCAATTGTGCCGGTCATTCCCAACCCGACCAGCAAGTGGGAGCCAAAGAAAAGTTTGCCATTGTTGATATACGTTACCGCCATCGCGCCAATGGAACCCAACACCATAAACGCCAGCAGCGCCGAACCGATTTTGTAGTGTCGGGTATTGTAGTTTTTCTTAATTAGCTCTTTACGCTGTTCCTTGTCGGCATTGCGCGTTCGCCGAATTTGGAGACCTAAGTAGAGCGCATAAACGCTCGTCGCTAATAGCACCCACATCAACGCGGGGTGGAAAAACTGGGAATAGGTTTTAACCGCTTCTGGAATTTCAAAACTCATCATGTTCTCCGCCAATCGTTTCGAGATATTAATAAAACTTAATTTATATTAAGCCCTGGTATCTCGAAAGCGCAAATGGAAGGGGATGGGGAATTGGCAAGAGGCAAAAAGGATCGATTACCAATTACCAATTACCAATTACCAATTACCAATTATCAAAGACAAATGACCAATGACCCTTATGCTGGATAAATGCGCAACCGGCGATGGGGTTCCTCTCCAAAACTATCGGAATGGAGACGGTAATGTTCCACCAGTTCGTGCTGCATTTTGCGAACATTAGGCGATCGCGGCAGCAATTCAACGGGTTGTCCTTTAGGAATAACGATTTGCTCGACTGCCAAACGCGCCTCTTCGAGAGCTTCGAGTTCGTCGTCGCTGCCGTTGTAAGAAAATAACCGCAAATCCGGCGTATCGGAGTCGCTGCCGTCGTCCATCCCCACCAACCGTCGCAGCGATCGCACGATTTGAGGCATCGTACTCGATTTCACCGCATGGATGGGAATTTGTCGCGCTTTGGCAATGCTGCGCAATTTGGCATGGTTTTTAATTTGCGATCGCAACGCCAAAATCGCATCAGCACTATTCATGTCTTTTGTCAAGACCACCGGCAAATTCAACAATTCAATGGCTTGGGACAGTTGCGATCGCCCAACTCCATAAGGATAAACATACACCGGCCACTCCTCCCCATTGGGTCCGGGGATTCGCAGCTTCTCCTCATCCTGTTGAATCTGACCCCAAGAACCCTCGAGTAGCTGCTCGAATTCGCGTTGAGAGCCCGAGGGAGCGGCATTCAAACCGGGCAAAGCGCGCATCTGTCCCGAAGCGCGCCATCCTTTAGGGCGATCGGGGGAAACAGAGGGCGCAATGGACGTTAACCTGGGCGGTACGGGGCGCGTCTGAGGCGGTTGAGTAATGGTCACCTCCCCCGTTTCCGTCAGCGATCGCAACTGAGGCTGCGGTTCTTGTCCCCGCAATAACAAATCCACCGTTTGAGCCACATCGGGATGAACCATCCAACTTTGCCGTTCGAGCATTTCCACCGCCGCCTCAAAGGTGGGGGGAGCCTTGCGTTCCAACACCGTTTTTTGGGAACCGCGCCGCCGAGCCTCGTCATCGCCCAACGTCACCGCCTGAATGCCGCCCACAAGATCTGAAAGCGTGGGATTCTTAATCAAATTTTCGATTTGATTGCCGTGGGCCGTCCCCACCAATTGTACGCCGCGTTCGGCGATGGTGCGCGCCGCCAGCGCTTCTAATTCCGTCCCGATCTCGTCGATGACAATCGCTTCGGGCATATGATTTTCCACCGCCTCGATCATCACCTGATGCTGTAACTCCGGCCGCGCCACCTGCATCCGCCTCGCCCGTCCAATGGCGGGATGGGGAATATCTCCATCCCCCGCAATTTCATTAGACGTATCAATAATTACCACGCGCTTGTCAAATTCGTCGGCTAAAACGCGAGCAATTTCCCGCAATGCTGTGGTTTTACCCACTCCGGGCCGCCCCAACAACAACAGCGATTTCCCCGTTTCTACCAAGTCGCGAATGGTCTCGATCGTCCCAAAAATCGCCCTTCCGACGCGGCACGTCAGCCCGATAATATCTCCTTGGCGGTTGCGCATGGCGCTGATGCGGTGCAGCGTTCGTTCGATTCCCGCTCGATTGTCGCCGCTGAAATTGCCGACGCGCTCTATGGTATAGTGTAAGTCCTGTTGGGAAATGGGCGTTTTACTGAGGTACTCCGAGCCTTGGGGAAAGCGGACTTCCGGTAGGCGACCTAAATCCATGACCACTTCGACCAGATTGTCCTTTGAGGAATGCTCTTCTACTTGTTGGCGAATTTCCGAGGGAAAGATATCGAGCAGTTTTTCTAGGTCGTCTGTGGTTTCCATGCGTCGTTCAATGCAATTTTCCTGAACCATTTTTCCTCGTTCAGAGGTCAAAATATTCGATTGTAAAGCGTTAATTTGATTGGGATTTGTCATACCCTTATTGCGATTTCAATGTTGATTTTTTTCGGGGAAATCGGATTGGTGCAGCGATAGGTGGGGCGTAGGCTTGCTTTTCCTTGAATTGGCTCCGGTTGACCGTCGAAAAGATTGACATCTCAACGATTGTCGCGATCGCGCGCGCTGTTAACCGAGATAATTGCCACAAAGACCCCTATCTCTAGCGCCATCCCCTTGAATTTGTCGCTCTTTCAGTGGAGAAACCAAGGTATTCGCTTGCGTTACGGCTTGCCAGAGGAGGTTAGGAAAGTTTTCCAAATGGGGTAAAGTGTGAGTGTCATCGCTTTGTTGTTCGAGCTTATCTAAAATGGGCAAAAGGAGCGATCGCGCGTAGCTACCGTAGGCAACTCCTGCCACTCCCCCTAGAATTTCCGGGTGTCGCGGCACGAGAGGTTTTAATAGTCCCTCCGCTTTCAGTTTGGCAACGGTATGTTGGTTTGTCCCCCCAGCGAGTTGTACGAAACCCGGTAACTCCGCCCCCAGAACTTTACGACCCAGTTCGACCGCAGCGCGCGTTGCACCTTTGCCTAAATCGCCACTCATCGGACGACCGTCGGTCTGCCACACGAGAGGACAGGGAAGGGGTGAAATTAGGTCGTACAATGCTTTGAGGTAGTCGATTAAGTCCGCTCCATTGGGGCAACTGATCGCCAGGAGTTTGAGTCGCTTCCTTTCCGTGGAAATCGCCGACCAGAGGCGCTGAAAGTCGGTAAAGCGTCCGACTTGCGTATGAATTTCGATCGCATCTATTTCCATCGACCCGACAAGGGAACCCACCTCGCTTAGGGCAACTCCACAAGGGTGGGTTGCAATGAGTTGAACCGGACAAACAGGCAGGCAGCGACCGCAACCGTAGCAACGCGCGTCGATTACGCCCGATGGCGCTCCTCCAATATCGGAAAAGGCGATCGCGCTCGCAGGACAAATGGACTCGCAAGGGCGAGGACAATCTGTCGGACATTGGGTTGGGTCAAAGGTTGCTTTGCGGAAGTGAGGATCTTCGCCATCGTTCAAACTCACCATTAGCCACGGTTGGCTGCCGGGACGAAATCCTCGAACCGTCGCCTCCCCTGCTAAAGTTTGTGCGATGGCTAAGGCTTCTCCAACTGCGGCAACAACAGCAGGATCCGCTGCGGTGTCAATACAGTCCGCACCCGCTAAGGCATAAGCAAGGGCGAGACTGCGCACTGCCGGGAGGTCTTGGAAGCTGGCACCGCCAATGAGTTTGAACCAGCTTCCCGATTTAAGGGAATCTAACGGTGAGTGCAGTTTGTCCACCCTTCTATGCTAATGCGTTGCGCTGAAAATGGGATAGTGGGTTGGCAATTTTTTTCGTCTTGCGGGAGTGCAAGGGGCTAATGGGAGGGACGAGGAACGCACTTTGCGCGCCAGTCGAGACTCGTTTCCCGATTGTAGCACGGCAAGCGTTATTTATAATACACTTCGACTGAACTTCTCCCCAACTCCCGAATCTAAAAATAAAATAAATCTTGTGACAACTGACACTAAATATAATTTCAAAGTGAGTAAAATCAGAAAGTGCAATTCTCCCATTTCAGCAAACATTAAAACTAGCTATTTCAGCGATATTACAGATACAAACTGACTTACAGCGGAATATGTTATCTACAATACAACCTCCCAACTGGGTTTTAAAATCTCTCTGAAGAGAGATTGAAACTTGCCCAAAACTGCGAAATTATCAAGAATTTTTGAAAAGGCATTTCCCAAAAAATTCTCGATCGATTCCGACTCCAACTACATCTATCAACCCTAGACTGTACCAAGCGCGAACCATGACAACAGCAAGCCTCCAACTCTCCGATCCCGCCCATAACGTCCTGGGATACGAAAAACAACCCCTCGATGTCTTTTTTGCCCCCACCAACGTCGCCGTCATCGGAGCCAGCGAAAAGGTTGGAAGCGTCGGACGAACCCTGCTCTGGAACTTGGTTAGCAGTCCCTTTGGCGGAACCATTTTTCCCATTAACCCCAAGCGCTCGAGCGTGTTAGGCATCAAAGCCTACCCCACCATCGAAAGCCTCCCGGAACCCGTCGATTTAGCCATTATCGCCACGCCAGCCATTACTGTTCCGGATCTGATCGCTCAATGCGGTCGGGTGGGAGTTAAAGGCGCGATCGTCATTTCCGCCGGATTTAAGGAAATTGGCACTCAAGGAATCAAACTCGAGGCGCAGGTTCTCGAAAACGCGCGCGCCGCGAAGATGCGCATTATCGGCCCCAACTGTTTGGGGGTGATGAGTCCCATACACTCCTTAAATGCTACCTTTGCCAGCGCGATCGCGCGCCCCGGCAATATCGGCTTTATCAGTCAAAGCGGGGCTTTATGCACCTCCATCCTCGATTGGAGTTTCCGCGAAAATGTCGGCTTTAGCGCCTTCATCTCCATCGGTTCGATGCTCGATGTGGACTGGGGCGACCTCATTTACTACCTGGGCGACGACCCGGCTACTGAAAGCATTGTCATCTATATGGAATCCATTGGCAATGCCCGTTCCTTCCTGTCCGCCGCCCGAGAAGTCGCCTTAAGCAAACCCATCGTCGTCATCAAAGCCGGACGGACTGCCGCTGCTGCCGCCGCCGCCGCTTCCCACACCGGTTCTCTGGCTGGAAGCGATGAAGTGTTAAACGCCGCCTTCCGACGCTGCGGCGTACTCAGAGTGGATACCATCGACGACCTGTTTAACATGGCTGAAGTGTTGGGCAAACAACCCCGTCCCAAAGGCAAGCGCCTCGCCATTCTCACCAACGCCGGCGGACCGGGGGTTCTCTCTACCGATGCCCTCATTGCCGACGGCGGAGAATTGGCCCCGTTGAGCGAAGAAACCACGGCTGCATTGAACGCCGTTTTGCCGCCCCACTGGAGCCATCACAACCCCATCGATATTTTAGGGGATGCAGACCCCGATCGCTATGCAAAAGCCATCGATATCGTTCTGCGCGACCCCAATAGCGACGGCTTGTTGGCGATCCTCACGCCCCAAGCTATGACCGATCCCACCGCCACCGCCCAAAAGTTTGTCGAAACTTTAGAAAAGCAAGACTTACCTTCCAAGCCGATCCTCGCCAGTTGGATGGGAGGCGAAGGAATTGCTCCCGGCGAAGACATTCTCAACCGGGAGAAAATTTTTACCCTGCCCTTTCCCGACACCGCCGCGCGCGTTTTTAATTATATGTGGCGCTACAGTTACAACCTGACAGGGTTGTACGAAACGCCGGTGTTGCCGGGAGATAAAGACCGAAATGCTCCCGATCGCGATCGCGCAGCGCTCGAGGGACGACATCGCGCAGAAGCCATTGTGCGAGAGGCCCTGAGCCAAGGACGGGCGTTGTTAAGCGAATTTGAGTCCAAACAACTCCTGGCCGCCTACGGCATTCCTACCGTCGATACGCGCATTGCAACGACGGAAGAAGAAGCCGTCGCCCGAGCCGAAGCCTTGGGGTATCCCGTCGTCCTCAAACTCCACTCCCTCACCATCACCCACAAAACCGATGTGGGCGGCGTGAAGCTGTTATTGCAAGATGCAGAAGCGGTGAAAGAGGCCTATGGTTCGATTCAAACCTCCGTCGCGCAGAAAGCGGGGGACGAGCATTTTCTGGGCGTAACCGTTCAACCGATGTTGAAAATGGCCAACGGCGACTACGAACTAATTGTCGGCTGTAGCGCCGATGCCCAATTCGGTCCGGTTTTGCTGTTTGGGACGGGCGGTTCGTTGGTGGAAGTGTTTAAAGACCGTTCTTTGGGACTTCCTCCCCTTAATACGACTCTCGCGCGGCGCATTATGGAACAGACCAAGATTTATAAGGCGCTGCAAGGGGTGCGGGGACAGGAAAGCGTGGATATGGAAGCGTTGGAGCAATTGCTGGTACGATTTAGCCAGTTGGTTGTGGAACAGCCGTGGATTAAAGAGATTGAGATTAATCCCTTGTTGGCTTCTTCGACGCGCTTAATTGCCCTCGACGCGCGGGTGGTGTTGTGCGATCGCGACACCCCCGAATCGCAATTGTCTAAGCCCGCCATTCGCCCCTATCCGAGTCAATACGTCGCGCCGTGGACGTTAACAGATGGGACAGCGGTGACAATTCGTCCCATTTGCCCCGAAGACGAACCATTGGTAGTTAAATTCCACGAACCGCTGTCGGAGGAAAGTATTTATTTGCGCTATTTCCACTTAATGAAGTTGAAAGCGAGGGTGGCCCACGATCGCCTGTCGCGCATTTGTTTCATCGACTACGATCGCGCGATCGCGTTGGTGGCGGAACGCAAGGATGCGCAAACGGGAGAATCGGAGATTTTGGGCATCGGACGGTTGAGTAAATCCCACGGCACCAACGAGGGGGAATTTTCAATGTTAATCGGCGATCGCTACCAAAATTTGGGTTTGGGAACGGAGTTATTGCGTCGTTTGGTTCAATTCGGACGCGACGAAGGGTTGGAACGCATTACGGCGGAAATTTTGCCGCAAAATGTGGGAATGCAGCGCGTTGCGGAGAAAGGAGGGTTTCATCTGCGGCGACAACCCGATTTTATTAAGGCTGAAATTGAATTGTAGATGTAGTAGATGTAGGGTGGGCAAGGCAATCTTAACTTGACTTTATCAGTCTTCCTTAAAGCTCCTTGCCCACCACAATGTTTCGGCAGAATTCTTTTTTATTGTCTGAAGGCGATGGAATCTTCCTTCTTACCCGCTTTACCTGGCGGTGGCAAGGGATTTTCTTATTTATATGAAGGCAAAATACTTTTGTCTTTGGCAACTCAACACACTCTGTTTTATTTCCTTGGAGATTACGCGATCGCGCGACTCGATATTTTGCAAAGACCCCGTTTGTATTACCTCATTTGTCATTCGACTCGGAAAATAGCGATTCCAAATCTTGACGACCGCTTACCACCCGTACAATTTCAACGCCATCGTCAACAACGCGATAAAAGATTATATATCCATCTATTTGAATTTTTCTAAAATTTCCGAAAGAACTATTTCTCCATCTAATCCCTCTCCTCGATCGAGTTCTGCAATCCCTATATCGATTTTATTCCGCGTTTCTTCGATCCATTGTTTGTACTCGCCCTGAAGTTTTTTTAACAACCGAAAAGCTGTGTCAATGACTTCCTCGCGATCGGTAAAATTTCCACTCGCTACTTGAGACTGAATAAACTGTTCGTGTTCTGGTTTTAAACGAATATTCATGGCTCCTCCGGGTGCAGTGACTTCTAACTTAGCATCTATCAACCCAATCTTACAAAGTACGCGATCGCGGAATCTCGAAGCGCCTCGTCTCGCGAAGCAGCGATCGCACGCTACACTTGAGGCAGAACTTTTCAGACAAAGAGCGTCTATGACAGCTTATAACGAGGTACTGAGTCAAGTTAAAGATTTGACCCTCACAGACAAAGTACGACTCCTCGAAGAGTTAAAAACACTGGTTAACCCTTCGCTAACAACTGAAGAAGACCCCGAAACGATCTACACTTAATTAGGACTTACTGTAGGGTGTGTTAGCGCAGCGTAACGCACCTTTGTTGCTATAGCATTTCTGAACGGGATGTCAACCGTTTCAACGTAGGGACGTTCAATTGAACGTCCCTACAAAGCGCGGTGGATTTGAATCCTGAACCATTTATTGTTTACGTTTCGTTTAAAAACGCTATATATGTGATGTAGCTGTAACGCACCTTTATTGCTATATTGTGATGTAGCTGCGTAAGTCCTGTTGATGTGAAGATTGGGATTCATATTATTCTTTCTCCTCGCTCAAAAAAGAACAAGAAGACACCTCCCGCGCCGTCAAAAACACCCTTCCATCGACCGTTTCAACCACCCCCTTCGCTTCTACTCTCTCGTCGGATGCCGCCCCTTGACTCTCCAGCGTCAACCAAGGTACCGGAACTGGTCGGTTCCCCGACAATGGGTCTGTCGGACTCGGAGGCAACCCCCCACGTCCCGTCACAAAAAACTCGCCTCGCGCAAAATGCGCCCCCGTCCCCAAATAGCGCGACAGACATCCGCCTCCCAACGCTGGCGTTCCTACTTGCGGCAACTGTACCACCGGTTGAAAATCGCGTACCACCACCTCTGTCGTCCCGTCAATTCCCAACTCCGAAGCGGCGCTAATATCGCTTTCTGGGGTACGAACCAACTGTTCCGGCAAACTAAAGCCAAACACCCCCGTCGCCGTCACAAAAATATTGCCGCCGCGACCTTGTATTGCCGTCGCCGCTACATCGCTATTTTCCGGCAACACCGCCAACACAAAACCCCCTGTATCGATTGTTATATCGCCGCCGTTCCCCGTTCCCAGCGCTTCGGTCAAAATGTTGCTATTGAAGCGCAGGAGAACGTTGTCAGCCACGTTGAGGCGAATATTTCCCCCTTCTCCAGAAAGGGTTCTCGCCAACAAATTGCCCTGTTGGTTGAGGAAAATCGAGTCCGCCGCAATTTCCAAATCCCCTGCCAAACCCGTTCCCGTCCCGCTGACGGTAATTTCGCCGCCATTTCCCACGCGCAAGTCCCCGGTAGCGACGCGAATGCCTCGCGCATCCCCCGTACCGCTGCTGTCGAAGAACAAGCGACTCCCCGTTCCGTCCACTCGTACCGACTCGGTAGCGTTTACCTCCAACAGTCCGCCGCGACCGCTTCCCGACGTTCCCGCCGAAACCCTTCCCCCGTCTTGGATGAGGAGGTTGCCGGTATTGATGCGCAGTTCTCCCGCGTCGCCGGTTCCCGACGAGTCGAAGAGGAGACTGCTGTTGTTGCCGATGACTTGTACTGAGTCTATGGCATTGACGTTTAAGATACCGCCTTGTCCGGTATTAGAAGTGGCAGCGGAAACCAAACCGCCGTCTTGGACTGATAATCTTGCCGTATCGATTTGTAAGCGTCCGGCATTCCCCGAACCGGTGGAATCAAAAAATAGCTGGCTGCGATGTTGACCGTTATTTGAGGTGCCAATTACGTCTACTGAATCTGAAGCATTGACTTCTAAAAGACCCGCTTGTCCCGCGCTTGAAGTTGCCGCAGAAACCGACCCGCCATTGCTGACGAGTAATCTTCCGGTATCAATTTTTAACTGTCCGGCATTGCCTGCACCGGTTGAGTCAAAAAATAATTGACTTTGATATTGACCGTCGGCAGACGTGCCAACTATAGCTAATAAATCTGAAGCGTTTACTTCCAATAAACCTGCTTGTCCCGTACTCGAAGTCGCCGCAGAAACTAAGCCGCCATCTTCTACCATCAGTCTAGCGGTATCAATTTTTAAGGTTCCCGCGTCACCCGTTCCTGAAGAGTCGAAAAATAACTGACTGCGATATTGACCGTTGTTGGAAGTGCCGATAACTTGTACTGAGTCCAACGCATTAACTTCTAATAAACCCGCTTGTCCCGAACCGGAAGTCGCAGCAGAAACTCGTCCTCCATCTCGAACTATCAACCGTCCAGTTGTAATTCTAAGTTCTCCTGCATTTCCTGAGCCAGAAGAGTCAAAGAATAATCGACTTTGATTTTGACCGTTAGGAGAAACGCCCGTAACTTGCACTGAGTTTAGGGCATTAACAATTAAGCTTCCGCTATTTCCGCTGCCAAAAGAATCCGCAGAAACTAAACCTCCATGTTGGACGAGTAATTGTCCAGTATTAATAATTAAATTTCCTCCATCTCCACTATTGCTTGTAATCGCGCGAATTCGGCTCACGCGATTGGGGTCGAACGCAGATGCGCCAATGACTTGAACATATTGAGAAGCATTGACAATCAAATCTCCACCATCACCTGCTGCATCTGTCCCTGTAGAAATTGAGGCTCCATCTTGGACAATGAAACGTTTAGTGTCAATTCTTATCTCTCCGCCCAGTTGGAAATTTTGTGTGAAAGTAAATATGCCGGTAGGTTTTCCTCCGGGATACAGTGGAACGCCAATAACTTCTACAGATTCATCAGCCATAATTCTTATATCTCCGGGCGCTCCAATTGTACCAATTTTGCTCTCAGCAGCGATTTGACCGCCTTCCTGAATCAGTAATCGACCTGTTTCAATCCAAATATCTCCAGCATTGCCGTCACCATTGTTTCCAGTAAAAATGCTGCTTTCTTCGTCTCTTACTGGCGCACCAACTACTTCCACAGAATCACCGGCAATTATAGTAATATCTCCACTTCGACCCACGCCAAAAGTTTTTGTGTATAAATTTCCACCATCTCTAAGAATTAACTTTTGAGCTTCAATCCTAATATTCCCTGCGTCACCCGACCCAAAAATAGTCCGAGTATTAAAAGCGCTATTATTGAATAGGGGATTAGGATCATTCGAGGGGTTAGGTAAATAACCACTTATTTCTATCGTATCTGATGCAATTACAGTAATATTTCCTGCTCTCCCACTACCATAAGTAGGAGTTCTGAGTTGCGCGCCTCCTGTCAAAATGAGAGAGCCAGTATCAACATAAATATCACCACTTCGACCCGTACCAAGAGTCCAACTTTCGACGTAGTTATTTTCCGTTACTAATGAAATTGTTTCCCTGGCAATCAGTCTGATATCCCCACCTTCAAAAGGTGAATTGGGGGAAGTATCGATCGCGCCCATTCCCGTAAATGTTAAATCGCCTCTGGAATCGATGTAAACATCCCCTGCATCACCTATAAAACTTGAAGTATCTATTAAACCATTAATAATAATATTTCCAGTTAATCCGTTCGAGTGGTCATTGTTAGTGATTAACACAACTCCATCTGCCTCTTCAATTTCTATGTCACCAATGTTAATATCTGAATTGATTACATTGGGAAACAGAAAACCATTGATATTGCTAAAATTATTGCCACTTAGTCCGATAGGCAACCCAATCGCCGCCGCATCCATACCTGCTCTGATATCAAGCGTAGGTCGTGCTGTTCCATCAATCGTTAGAGATGTACCATCCGACAAAGTAACATTGGCAAGTCCGGGATTTGCGATCGGATTGATTGCATTACCGGTTAAATCTCGATCTGTAATTTTGATGTTGTCAATATTAATCGATCCTCCTGCTAAAATGTGCAACGATGTTCCTTCATAATTGTTTAGCAAGACATCTCCAAGCGAACGAATAATGGGATCGTAAGGACTATACAAATCTCCCAAACTCCCATCCAACTTCTCAATGCGAAAATTCCCCCCACTCCAATAATGCGCGTCGCCTCCCACCCCATTACGCGATCGCAACACCATATCTCCCCCCGAATAAAACCCGCTATCGATATGATTCAACGCGAAAATATCCACACTTTCATTCCCTTGAACCACCAATTTCCCCCCAGAAGCGGCGATAAATGGCTGAGTTTCGCTATCTCGAATGCGCAACCTATCCATCGCCTGTAACGTGACATCGCCATTGGCCCAAACTTGTCCCTGCAAGTCCAAATTTCCCCCACCTAACGTCAAATTTCCCCCCACTGAAAGGATGCCTTCGTTGCGAATTATCCCCGCGTTATTGCTGCCATACTGCAACCCCAAGGGAACGCTAACCGTTAGCAGAGGCGGCGCTTGGGGGTTGGTGGCGCTGTATTCGATCGCGTTGTCAAACAAGATACTATTGGCGGTGGTAGCGACGAAGGAACCGCGTATATCGAGTTGCGCGTTGGGACCGAAAATGATGCCGTTGGGGTTGAGGAGAAACAGGTTCGCACCTCCGTCTACACCAAGGGTTCCCAGGATATTAGAGACATTGGTTCCGGTGACGCGGGTGAGGATGTTTTGGATGGTTGCAGGGTTGGCAAAATCGACGCGCTGGTTTTCGCCGACGTTGAATTCGAGGAAGCTGTGAAAAAGGTTCGTCCCGCGCGTTGCACCACCTTCGACGAGGAGACGTTGGACTTCTGGGGTGACGAGGGAGTTTTCAGTTCCCAGGGTAGCGTCGGGGAGGAGTTGCGCCGGAACGCTGTTTCCCCACAAGATAAATCCTAAACTAACCAAACAGGCAAGGCGATCGCGTTTCATGCTTTTGTACTCCGATGCACTCTCTGTTTAAATCTCAGATGAATTGTTGAGATTTTACGTGCCGGGTCGGAAAATGTCACAAAAGTTCACATCCGAGGACAGGAGGAGACCGTTTAAAATGTTTTAAGTTGCCTTTAACGAATTAACCCAATGACTAATCTATCCGAAAAGTATAAATCGCGACAGGACAAGCGTTTCCCAAAACGCGCAGCTCCGCCCGAAGAAATCGCTAAACGTCGAGCAGAAAGACGGGAATTGGGCCTGCGCTGCCGAGAAATATTCGAGCAGATTCGCCCCGAACTTATCGAAGAACATTACAATTGGTTCGTTGCAATCGACCCCGATACTGGAGATTATTTAATTGACCCAAAATTTTTGGGGATTATTGAAAAAATCCGCGATCGCTATGGAGAAACAGACGCAATGCTAACAACATTTCGCTTAAACGAAAGAGGAACCTGCGGTCGGATATGAGACCTAGTAAGTCAAGGGATTTTTGGTGTGAAATGGTGGGCAAGGGGATTTTCTCCTCTATAAGCTTAAGATGATTTTCTTCCTTGCCCACCCTACAAAAAAGAATTATTTTTTTAATTAATTTAGCAACAAAGGTGCGTTACGCTGCGCTAACACACCCTACAAATAGAGGCTTTGTGGAAGTCCTAAAAAATAACAGTAAAGCTACGAGTTTTCACGATCGCCTGTTTATTTTCGTTCGTTGCTTTGCTCATAACATCACTCAATTAATCGCACGGATTCTCAATGCGATCGCCGATTAATACCGCAGCCATTGACCGACCAAAGTCGCCGTCTATTCCCGTAGGCGCGCCAAAACTGGGACTGTTGGGCGATAAATCGACTAAAATACTGGTTAATTTCTCTGAGACGCGATCGCAACTTTGATTCATTTTCGTAACTTGTTCGCGTTGATTCCCGCTTGCCAGTTGGGGGTTGAGAATGGTAGCGTCGTCAATAACCTGGGTTGGCGTTGTCAGGAAGGGTTCTGGCGTTTCGGTTTCTGCATCTCCAGTCATTGGAGGTAGCGATCGCGATCGCCCTTGGAAAGAATAATTAGGCGCATCGGCGATAAGTTTCGCTGCAACCGTTGCTTCAAATAACCAATTTTCCCCTCTAGCTGTCAGCGTTCTGGGTTCCAATTCCCCTAGCAACCTTACTAAACCCGATAATACCGCTTCTCCCCTTGACGGTTCGTCATTGACGATTTTCAATTGTAGAGTTTCAGGCGGCAGAAATTCTTGGGCTGTTGTATTTGGGGTGAAGACTGTGGAAGAAATCCAGAAAATTGCGAATCCTACAAAAGAAACAATTGCAAATTGTAAAACTTTTCTTATCCTATCGACTCGAACCATTTTAAAATTTATCCCTTACTTTCAAATTGCTAATAAATTATCTTTAACTTTAAAATTGTTCCTATGTTAGCGTAGCACTAGAAACGATTTTCTTAGGTTTAGCGTCGTCCAAGCCATGCTGAAAGTTCCCAAAACCCTCCTTTTATCTCTTCTCCTAGCCGGTTGTACTCAAACTTCTCGCGCGCCAACCCCAAGTCCCATCGCGTCATTTCCTACTTCTACATCCCCCAATTCCGCGCCTTCAACCCCCTATTTAATTTCCTCCGAAGGCATTGGGGAAGGGCGTTTGGGGATGAAATTGGGCGAACTCAAAGAAAAATTAGGCGATCGCGCGCAATTTGGCGACAGCCAACCCTTTATAGTCGATTTAAACGCCATTCCGGTTAGCATGGATGGAGAAGTCCAATATTATATCCTACACTTCAGTGCCGAACCCCTCACCGATCGCGATCCCATTCCTTTTTTAATGACCGATAATTCCCAGTACCGTACCGCCGAAGGAGTTGGACCGGGAGTTGCGATCGCGATCGCCGAACAAGCCTACGGCGATGCCACTTTATACTACAGCGTCGAGAACGAATCGCGAGAATTCGTCCGTTTCGCCAACCCGCCCGCACCCAATCTCAGCTTTCGCACCCAAGGCAGTCCGGGAGATTTTGCGGGAATATACGAAGCTTCCGCCGAAACAAGTTTCTACGGCACTCAGCAATTTCGCCCAGACTCCGCGATCGCGTCAGTCTTCCTCGACGGCTATCGTCCGTGAACTACCTACGCTGACTCTTCGAGTACAGCGTAGGCTTCTGACTTCGCGGGGATTGCGTTAGCTTAGACTTGCGTCCTCGCTTCGGACTCACATTCCCTCCATCAGCAGCAATCCTGGTTCCCAAGACCGATAGCATTCTGATTCCTTCTGCTCTGATATTGATTGCGGCGTTACCGTCTCTATCGTGGTGAGTGCCGCAACTAGGACAAATCCAAGTCCTTATATCTAGCGACATTTTAGCAACTTGATAGTGGCAGTTTGAGCATAGTTTAGAGCTGGGGAACCATCGGTCAATTTCCACCAATACTTTACCTTCACGGTCTAGTTTGTACTGCAAGAAATTGACGAACATTCCCCAACCCACATCAGAAATTGCTTTGGCTAGTTTGTGGTTACGAACCATGCCTTTGACATAAAGACTTTCAACTACGATGACTTGGTTGTCGTCAACGAGCTTCCGAGAAAGATTGTGCAAAAAGTCTTGGCGAACATTGCTGACTCGTTCGCGAACCCTAGCTACTAATCTTCTAGCTTTGTCTCTTGACTTGCTTCCTTTCTCCTTTCTGGCTAGTTTTTGCTGCTTTCTTTTAAGGTTGCGTTCGTGCTTGGCTAAGTGTTTTGGATTGGCATACTTGGAAGTTTTGACCCCATCATTAACAATGGCAAAATCTTTTAACCCTAAGTCAATGCCTGCAACTTTCCCATCTGTACTAGATGTTGGATTATCCCCCTCTAACTCCGTCAAAACAGAAGCATGGTACTTCCCTGATGGAGTCAGGCTGACGGTTACGGTCTTGATGGTTCCTTCAATTGGTCTGTGTAATTTTGCCTTGACAATACCTACACGACCAGGAAACTTAAGACATCCATCAACAACCTTAACCGACTGCGGATACTGAATTGACTGCCTATTTTTCTTGGCTTTGAAGCGAGGGTATTTAGCTCTGCCGTCAAAGAAGTTTTTGTAAGCAGTTACTAGGTTGAGTGTGGTAGCTTGCAAAACCTGAGAGTAACACTCAGACAACCATTGCGTTTTTTCTTGTTTCTTGAGCTTAAGAGCATCCGGATGGTTTGTAAATTTTACCGGGATTGACCGGATAAAATTTACTTGGGGGAGTCCATGGATGAGGGGCTGTCATTTGAGGAAACCTCAAATGTTTATACGCCCCGTCCCAACGCTGACCTGGGTACAGGTACGGCGTGGGACTTATAGCTCCCCCAAACCCCCTCAAAAGTTAAAATTAAAAATTAAATACAATTTCCGATACCCGATGCCCAATGCCCGATTACAGTAAGCATTCAGCGTTGCTGCATTTTCTAAGCTGACGGCTGATGGCTGACGGCTGATAGCTTCCAAAACAAATCTCTTCTCAATCTCTGGCAGCGATCGAGTACCCTGGAGTATGACCCACTGAAAATGTAAACTCGATTGACCCGATAAATTAATGACTGCCACCATAACTCAGACCAAGTCCGAAATCAAAGATATCTCCCTCGCCTCCAAAGGCAAACAGCGCATCGAGTGGGCTGGACGGGAAATGCCCGTTCTCAAACAAATTCAAGAGCGATTTGCAGCCGAGAAACCCTTAGACGGCATTCGTATCGTCGCTTGCTGTCACGTTACCACAGAAACCGCCCACCTCGCGATCGCCCTCTCCAATGCCGGTGCAGATTCCCTTCTCATCGCCAGCAACCCCCTCTCCACCCAAGATGACGTTGCTGCTAGCCTCGTCGCCGACCACGGCATCCCGGTTTTCGCCATCAAAGGAGAGGACAACGACACTTATCACCGCCACGTCAATATCGCCCTCGACCACAAGCCCAATATCATTATTGACGACGGCAGCGATGTAACGGCGACTCTCGTTAAAGAACGGCAAAATCAACTTGCAGACATCATCGGTACAACCGAAGAAACCACAACCGGTATCGTCCGCCTGCAAGCCATGTTCAACGACGGCGTTCTCAGCTTCCCCGCTATGAACGTCAACGATGCCGATACCAAGCACTTTTTCGACAACCGCTACGGAACCGGCCAATCTACCCTCGACGGCATTATCCGCGCAACTAATATTTTACTCGCCGGTAAAACCATTGTCGTCGCCGGTTACGGTTGGTGCGGTAAAGGTATCGCCATGCGCGCGCGCGGTTTGGGCGCTAATGTGATTGTCACCGAAATCGACCCCACCAAGGCCATTGAAGCGGTAATGGATGGGTTCCGCGTCATGACAATGGATGATGCAGCTTCTCAAGGCAATTTGTTCGTCACCGTAACGGGCAACAAGCACGTCATTCGTTCCGAACATTTTGCAGCTATGAAAGATAGCGCAATTGTCTGTAACTCCGGTCACTTCGACATCGAAATTGACCTGAAGAGTCTCGGCGAAAAAGCGACAGAAGTGCGCGAAGTTCGTCCTTTCACCCAGCAGTATTGCCTCCCCGATGGCAAGTCTATTATCGTGTTGGGCGAAGGCCGCTTGGTCAACTTGGCTGCCGCTGAAGGACACCCCAGCGCTGTGATGGATATGAGTTTTGCTAACCAAGCCCTCGCTTGCGAATACCTCGTCAAGAATAAGGGAAAATTGGAACCGGGCCTTCATTCAATTCCTACGGAAGTGGATAAGGAAATTGCGCGCTTGAAGTTGCAAGCAATGGGAATTAAAATTGATACTTTAACTCCCGTACAAGTTGAGTATGTCAATTCCTGGACGGCGGGAACTTAAATTCTGCTCGTATTTCCGTCAACTGATTAGAAGCGTTAACCTCCCCTTACTCGGGGGGGGTTGGAAGAGCGTTCTAACCCTTAATCCTCAAAAGCACTATGCTCCACCAACTCGCTATCAACTATCCAGAAACTTTACCCGATGCCCTACAACAAACTCGAGAACAATTTGAACAGGAAGCGAAGTGGGCAATGGCTGTCAAGCTTTTTGAAATGAAACGCCTATCTTCTGGCATGGCAGCCGCATTAATCGGCACCGATAGAGTTTCGTTTCTTCTTAATTTACATCGTTATGGAATCGCGGCAATCGATCTCACTGAAGAAGAATTATTGTCTGATTTAAAAAATGCCTAAAACCGAGAGCATCGCGATTGATACTTCAGTTCTAATCGCTCTTGTTGCCGCTTTAGGAGATTTGGCTGTATTGAAATTTCTCTACACTCGGGTTTGGGTTCCCTTTGAAGTCTGTCAAGAAATTCTTACGCCGCAACTTGGCTGCAAAAACAACAAACTCCTCTGAATATTTCTCCCTTTCTCCTGAATTCCCTCGATCGAGGGGAAGCCGCAGTCATTCAGTTAGCGATAAATGAAAATATTCAAACTGTCTGTATTGATGAAGTAGCTGGTAGACGAGTTGCCAGATTAAGCGGACTTTCTTTAACAGGTTCCATTGGGATTTTACTCCATGCTAAGCGGGAAGGCTACTCTTTCTCAATGCAGCAAGCAATATCTCAAATGCTCAATCGAGGTATTCGATTAAGTCGAACTGTCATTAATTTTGCCCTAGAACAAGCTGGGGAAAGTAATCTATAAAACTTGGCTAATGAAGCAGCTATCTACTCTTCGCTGACGCGCGCCATAGTTTGCGGCGCGTGTCATTTTTTTAAGTTAAAGCTTGTTGCAGTTCGATTAAATTGCCATCGGGATCGCGAAAGAATGTAGTCGAGTATCCCAAGTCGGGATACTCCCACGGCGTACCTGTTAATTTAACCCCTTTGGCTGATAAAAGCTGAGTGGCTTCGTCTAAACTGCGAACCTTAAAAGAGAGAAGAATGCGATCGCTATGGCTGTCTACATCCGCATCTGAGTTTCCCATCATCGCTTTTAGTTTTTGCTGTTGCGAAAGGGTGATTTTTGTGACTCCCGTCTCTAATTCGGCATAATCATCTTCTTGATAGGTGACTTTAAATCCCAATGTTTCTCGGTAAAACTGCAAACACGCAGCGTAGTCGGTGACGTGCAGTCTCGTACAAGCGTATTCAAACTCCATCTCGATTGCTCCCAATCTGACCCAGTTATTATGACGTTCTTTCAGAAATAGTACAACAGAAAGGTTGCTTTGGCATTTTTTGGGGTCTAAAACTTTTATATGGCATTTCTGAACGGGATGTAAACCGTTTCAACGTAGGGACGTTCAATTGAACGTCCCTACTCGCGGTGGATTTGAATTCTGGGCTATTTATCGTTTACGTTTCATTTGAAAACGCTATATAAGCTAAAACGCCTCTAAATTGGGTATCTTCAATCCCCCCGTCTCCCAGTCCCCCAGTCTCCCCATCAATCATTTGTAGTAGCCATTCAAGAATTTCATATTAGGAGACAGTAGTGACGCTTTATAAAACGTCCCTACAATCGTTGAATTTTAACAATTTAGGAGCCGCTTTGGGTGTGACACTTTCAAAGTCGGAACATTGTTTGTATGTCGCCGATCGCGTGACAGTTGGCAATTTTGTCACATTTCGTCTCTGAATTTGCGAAACTCTTAAAATGTCCATTGTCAGCGCGATCGCTCTTCAATTTCAAGAACTCGTGCAATCTCAATTTTTCCCAAGTTTATTGTGACAATTGAGCGAACTGACACAGGATTTTGGGGAATCGAGCAACTTTTTTTTAGATTGAGCTTAAAGCAAGAAGACGGAACAGTTCCTCGTGGGTTCCTCAAGTTTTGCAAAAAATTCGATCTTTTCTTATTTTAACCGATGAACAGCGTTTATATCAACAGTATCGGTAAATTTTTACCGGGCGAACCCATCGACAACAAATCGATGGAAGATTATCTGGGAAAAATTGGCGGTTCTCCATCTAAGGTTCGGCGCAAAATCCTGAAAAGCAACGGAATTCAGCAGCGTTATTACGCCATCGATCGACAGCAGAAAACTCAGTATCAAAATAGTCAAATGGCAGCTTATGCGGCGCGAGATGCCCTTTTTCGCGGCAACTTCGATGCAAAAGCGGTCGATCTTCTCGCCTGCGGAACAACTTTACCCGACTTATTAATTCCGGGATTTGCCAGTATAGTACATGGCGAATTGTCCGAACTTCCTCCTTTAGAAATTGTCTCGACTCAAGGGGTTTGCTGTTCGGGAGTTGCCGCTTTGAATTATGCCAATGCGCGCGTCAAATTGGGGGAAAGGAAAAACGCGATCGCGGTTTCCTCGGAACTAGCCTCTCGTTTATTCAAGCATACTCATTTTGAAGCCGAGGAGCGATATAAAAACGGCGAAAAACTCCCTTTTGACACCGAGTTTTTACGGTGGATGCTCTCCGATGGAGCGGGAGCTTTTTTAATTCAAGATCGCCCAAACTCAGCGGGGATTAGCTTGAAAGTTGAGTGGATTGAATTAATTTCCCATGCTAATGCCTATCCTTTGTGTATGTATGCCGGTACAGAAGATGAAACGGGTGCGAAAAGTTGGTTGGATTATTCCTCCTACAGCGAAGCTGCTGCTGCTGGCGCGATGAATTTGCGTCAAAATATTCGCAAGTTGGACGATGTTATTAAATTAGGCGTTGAGGGGTGGTTGCGCCTCATTGAAGCGGGGCGAGTAATCCCTCAAGAAATCGACTGGTTGCTCTGTCACTATTCCTCTCATTTCTTCCGAGGAAAAATTGTCGAGCTTTTGGAAAAGGCAAACTGTGCTATTCCCCAAGAGAAATGGTTTACAAATCTGTATAGACGAGGCAATACGGGATGCGCTTCCATTTACCTCATGCTCGAAGAATTGTTTTATTCGGGAAAGTTGCAACCGGGACAGCAAATTTTCTGTTTTATTCCTGAAAGCGGACGCTATACAACCGCTTATATGATGCTGACTGTCGTACAAAAAGATGCCGATGACAGGATAAACTTAGAGCAAACTCAAAGGAGCGATATACTGGGGGTTGGTGTAGCGCAAAATAGTCCGCGATCGCGTCCTTTTCCCCTCAACCAAATTAACTGCACGGACAACAATAAAGGGACGGCTGATTTATTACGCCAACTCGCGTTAGTCTGGTTAGAATTTGAGCGAAAATTACACTCCGTTCCGATTATCCGCAAATTAAACCGAGGCGAATTTACCCTAAATGACTATAAAGCCTTACTGCGAAACTTACGCCCTCAAGTTGTCGAAGGCGCGCGCTGGATTGCTCGCGCAGCCTCAAATATGACAGATTTTAAACTCCGTTCTACATTGATTGGACACGCTGGAGACGAACATCGCGATTTTCAAATGTTGGAACGTAATTATGTTTCGGTTGGCGGTTCTTTAGAAGAAATTGTCAATGCGGAGAAAAATATCGGTTCTGAAGCCTTATCTGCTTTTATTTTCAATCGAGCATCGCGCGAAAATCCAGTAGATTTAATTGGAAGTATGTTTATCGTTGAGGGGTTGGGGAATCAACTCGCCAGTCAGTGGGCGACGCAAATTCAACAAACCTTAAACCTAGCTAACGAACAAGTCTCATTTTTCAGCTATCATGGGGAAAATGACGAGTCTCATATTGGTAAGTTGGAAGCGATTGTCAACGCTGAATGGATGACACCAGAAATTGCTAAAGCTATTGTGAAAACGGCACAAATTACGGCTCGGTTATACTTGTTACAATTAGAAGAAATTAAACTCTAGGTTGTTGGTCTCGATCGCGCAAAACTTGACGCGATCGAGAATTAAATAAATACTCATCTTACCGCAAAAATCATGCAACTTTATTCCTCATCTCAATCGTACAATCGTCGCGATCCTAACCCTTGGGATGTCCTCTACTTAGACCAAGCAATTCCCGTCGATCCCATCGCAAAAGCTTATATGATTCGGGACTTACAAAATTGGACGCGCAACTTTTTATTAATTCCGATTAAACTAATTGCCAATATTTTACTGGCAACGATTATGACAGTTAAGCGGTTGCTACCGTTTCAGTTTCGCGCCTATAGATTAATGCACAAGTCGGCAGCTTGGTTTCTCAATACTTTTGTCTCTCCCGAAGCTTGTTACTTAATTGTACGTCATATTTGTATTGGTTCCAATATCATCAATTTTTTAATTGACAACGGCCCCGATCCTAATATCGAAAAGTCGGCGCTGTATCCTGAAACCGTAGACGACTTAGCCGATAATGCGTTTCTAGAACACGATTTGATTCTCTATAATTTCGTGTGGGACTATCACCAAAGGGAAAAAGCAAACCCACATTGGGATGAGGAGAGAAGACGGCAAGGACTAAATTACGATAGCATTCAACCTATTGATGTCAAAGTCGATTTTTCTAAGGGACGGTGGCTGCGAATTTTAGACTTAGAATCTGCCATTGAGCTGTTTAAAGTGTTTTACTCGTTGTGCTTAACCAGCGACGAATTTGCGCGCGCCGTCCTTTCTCTGCAATTAGATGAAAATTTTAGTCTCTACTTCACAAAAATCACCGGCGATAGCAGTTGGAATCATATTATTAGCAACCGCCATCCCCTCGCGCCTAATAGTCCTTTTCAAGCGGCACGGGATTTAATGCTGCACGGAATTACGAGCGAATCGCTTTATCGCTATTTGGAAATTTGTAAAGAAGCAAACCCAGAAAAAGTCGAGCAGACGGTGGGTTGCGATCGCGAGATATAGCATTTCTGAACGGGATGTAAACCGTTTCAACGTAGGGACGTTCAATTGAACGTCCCTACTCGCGGTAGATTTGAATTCTGGGCTATTTATTGTTTACGTTTCATTTGAAAACGCTATATAATAGGATTCACGCAAAGCCTCTATCTGTAGGGTGTACTCTTCGCAGCGCAGGTGTACCTCGATCGCTATCTGTAGGGTGTACTCTTCGCAGCGTAACACACCTCTGTCGCTATAAACGCACAATCTTGGCAAATCGACACGAATCCCGTACATGAGAAGATAGAAATAGGATTTTATTGGTACAATCTAAGTAAAGTTTGATATCAATTTAAGCTTAAATCGATGAATTATGCTACCCCGCCTCTCGCCCGCCGAATCGCAATTGTCTTTGATTTCGACGAGACGTTAATTCCAGACGACAGTTTTAAACTTTTGTTAAAAGATTGTCAACTGGACGTAGAAGCATTCGAGCGCGATCGCGTTTCTCCCCTCATAAAAGAAGGGTGGCATAAATATTTAGCCAGAGCCTATTGCTTAATTCAAGAGTCGCAACAGCGCGACGGCAAAGATAAAATTACCCAAGAACGACTGTTTGATTTAGGCAAAAAGTTGCAGTTAATTGAAGGCGTATCGGAAATGTTCGATCGCGTGATAGATTGCGCTCGAAATATCGTCCCAGAAGTCGATGTAGAATTCTATCTCATTAGTGGAGGATTTATCGATATTGCCCGCCAAACGTCCATCGCTCCCAACTTCAAAAAAATGTGGGGTTGCGAACTCGCGTACGATGGCAACGGAGAAATTAAATTTCTCAAACAGCAAATGACCCATACCGAAAAAACCCGCTATTTATACTATTTATCCAAAGGAATCGAAGCAGAAAACAAGAAAGACTTGATTTACAATTACCAAGATATCCCCATCCAAGACCTGCACGTTCCCCTCAATCAAGTCATCTATGTCGGCGATGGAACCTCAGATATTCCCTGTTTTTCGGTTATTAATCAGTACGGAGGAATCGCTATTGGCATCTATAAACAAGATAACACCGCCCAACAATGGGAAAATCGCGATCGCGTAACCCAAAGCCAGCAAATTGCCAACCTCGTTCCCGCCGACTATGGCGAAGACTCCGAACTCATGCGATCGCTTATTTTAGCCGTTGAATGTATCAGCAAGCGCATCGCACTTCTTAAACTTAGTGTCGGCGAGTAAAATAACCATGAAATTAAAACAAATTGCACTAATTGCATCTCTGTTTGTCGGAATACAACTTCCAGTCAAAGCAGAACAACCGTGTCGAGCCTACACTGTAGATAGACTCAACTATATTGGCTATGGATATGAAGAAATTAACAACTGCCCAATTCTTAATGGCACCTTTTCCAATTCCGACTGGCAAGTTGAAGTAACCAAATGGGAGCCAGCAGATTATCGCTATCGAGGGACGAACTTAAAGAATGGGGATTCTATTGAGCTTTTTGATTTTGATGTCGCCGGTACAACCAACAGACCCCAATACCGTTTCCACAATGGAAATGCAACCTATGTTGTTACCTTTCGATACTCAGATCCCGATACAATTCGCTTAGAGGTCTACCAAGGGAATCGCCGAATTCTCAACCAATTGCTCTATCGCTAAATCCCCAACCGAAGGAGGAAAAGACCGATCCTATCCTTGAAGCCAACCCGATCCTAAAAATGATACCGCCACCGTCAATCCTCCATTTGAAGGGAAATTCCGGCGAAAACGAAGAGTGGGGGACGAGATAATGTTATGCTTAAGCGCAAAAGACCTTAGCTCCCTACCGGTGTCCCAATTCTCAAAGGGATAGTTCAGTGGAAGCGAGGGTCAATATCCACCCTAAACCCTCATTATTTCTTAGGAGGACTATTTAAAATTGTCTCGCCGCTATCTTTTCACTTCCGAATCGGTTACCGAAGGACATCCCGACAAAATTTGCGATCAAATTTCTGACACAATTTTAGATGCCTTGCTAACCGAAGATCCCCATAGCCGCGTTGCCGCCGAAGTCGTGGTTAATACGGGTCTTGTGCTAGTTACAGGGGAAATTACCTCAAAAGCTAAAATTAACTACGTCGATCTGACGCGCAACAAAATTGCTGAAATCGGTTATACCAACGCCGACAATGGATTCGCTGCCAACAGTTGCTCGGTGCTGGTTGCTCTTGACGAACAATCTCCCGACATTTCCCAAGGCGTAACCGCCGCGCAAGAACAGCGCGAATCAATGAGCAGCGACGAACTCGACCAAATCGGTGCGGGAGACCAAGGATTGATGTTTGGTTTTGCCTGCAACGAGACCCCCGAACTCATGCCCTTGCCCATTAGTTTAGCCCACCGAATTTCGCGGCGACTGGCAGCGGTGCGCAAAACGGGTCAACTGCCCTATCTCGGACCCGACGGCAAAACGCAAGTTAGCGTTGCTTATGAAGACGGTCGGCCGGTTGGCATCGACACGATTCTCGTTTCGACGCAACACGCCGCAGAAATTGGCGATTTAAGCGATAATACGGCGATTCAAGGCAAAATCAAAGCCGATCTCCAAGAAGCTGTCATCCAGCCCGTGTTTGCCGATATCGACGTGAAACCCGATGGCAATACCCGCTTGCTGGTGAATCCAACAGGTAAATTTGTCGTCGGCGGTCCCCAAGGCGACTCGGGCTTAACCGGACGCAAAATTATTGTCGATACCTACGGCGGTTACTCTCGTCACGGCGGCGGCGCATTTTCGGGGAAAGATCCCACGAAGGTAGACCGTTCTGCGGCTTATGCTTGTCGCTACGTGGCTAAAAATATTGTGGCTGCTGGATTGGCCGATAAGTGCGAAGTTCAGGCCAGTTACGCGATCGGGGTGGCTCGCCCGGTTAGTATTTTGGTAGAAACCTTTGGAACCGGTCGCGTGGACGAGGAAGTTTTGTTAAACCAGGTTCAAGAACTGTTTGAGATGCGTCCGGCAGGAATCATCCAAACGTTTAATTTGCGGCATTTGCCTGCCGAACGGGACGGACGGTTCTATCAAAACGTGGCAGCTTACGGTCATTTGGGACGAACCGATCTCGACTTACCTTGGGAACGCCTCGATAAGGTTGAAGCGTTGAGCGAAGGGGTTAAACAACGGATGTCGGGAGCGGCTATTTAAGGGTTCGGGCTCTTACCCATCTGGGGTACTAAATTGCCCCAAACAAGACCTGAAGTCTGGATGGAGCTGGCGTTGATGTCGTTTCGGGCAACCGCCAGACCCAGTTTTTCTCGAAGAGCCTATTTTTGGGATCTGAGGAGGAGTTGCGATCGCGCGCACATCGATCCCCAACTCATAGCGTCTTCGCTCCTAAACGCAAACGGTAAGCTCAGACGCATTTTAATTGGGCATTCCCGACTACACGAGTCCGGTATTGCTTTATAGGGCAATGTTCGGGATAGGGGCGTTTTGCCGAAACATCCCTACTCACTCGCTTTTCTACGCAAATCCATATTTTTTCCTTAACTGCTTGATTTTCAGGCAGTTTAAGTTATTTTTGCCCTTCTTTTAACGATTCTACCATCTTTAATACCAGATTCATCAAATTTTGCTACAACCCCATCTCCCCATCTCCCCATCTCCCCATCTCCCCATCTCCCC
>JAXHVQ010000057.1:0-34686 GCA_034189065.1 Cyanobacteriota bacterium | reverse complement strand
TGAACGTCCCTACTCGCGGTGGATTTGAATTCTGGGCTACTTATTGTTTACGTTTCATTTGAAAACGCTATATCAGCTATCAGCTATCAGCTATCAGCCATCAGTAAGTTAATGGTGTGTTACGCTGCGCTAACACACCCTACACAGGTTGGTTTTGCGTAAGTTAATGGTGCACCTGCGCTGCGCTAACACACCCTACATAGGTTGGTTTTGTGTAAGTCCTATAACCTATCCCCCATGCCCCATGCCCCATGCCCCATGCCCCATTCCCTACTGCATTACTAAAGCGACCAATGTCGAAGCAATATTAGATAACGGTAAGATAAAGTTTACACTGCCGGTCTCGATCGCCGCGTTGGGCATCGCAAAATATTTTGAGCTTTCTTTGTCCTGGGCAATAACAATTCCTCCCCTTTGTTTGATGGTTTGAACTCCTGCAATGCCATCGTTGCCCATTCCCGTAAGCACCACGGCGATCGCGCGGTTTTGGTAACTGGCAGCGACGGAGTTAAATAGCCAGTCGGCTGAGGGTCGCACGAAATGGACTAATTCGGTTTGAGTTAACGATAGCGTGCGATCGCCATTCGCTAAGAGATGATAGTTGGGTGGAGCGATATAAATGGTTCCCGGTGTTGCGCGATCGCCTTCTTCTGCCTGCTTCACGCTCAAGGACGTGCGCCGACTGAGGATATCCGCCATCAAGGAACGGTGCTGGGGATCGAGATGCTGGACAATGGCGATCGCGGCCGGAAAGTTAGCCGGTAGGTTAGAGAGAACCCGGGAGAGGGCATTTAGGCCCCCGGCTGAAGCGGCGAAGGCAACTAGATCGAACGTCCCTTCGAGCGAAGGAGGTGGGCGGTTTTCGCTGGTTGGGTTGTGTTTCACGGTTGGCTGATTTTAAAAAGAATGGATTTGATTGAGAGCCAAAAAGTCTGATAAGTTGCGGCTACAAATTATTGCGCGATCGCTATGTTATTCTGTTGATTTAGGTACGCTTAACGACAGAAACGCGCGATCGCAATATGGAGAACATCATGTTAATACAATTGAGAAAAAATACTCTAGCTTATCTAAGCTTAGCCCCGATTCTATGGACAACAGGGTGCGCTCTACCGGCTAATATTGCTCAGCGGCGACCCAGTGAAAACTACAGCACCTTTACAGAATGGTGTAAAAACAAAGAACGTATTTCACCAGAAGCCAGACATACAGTAGAGGTCTTGCTTGGCAAAGCTGGAACTCAAGATTGCGGAGCTGCGGGGGAAAGATTGACCAATCTGACCGAACTCTTTCTAGATGACAATCAGATTATAGACGTTAGTCCGCTGTCAGGATTAACCAATTTGACTTTTCTCGCTCTTGGGGGCAACCAAATCGTAGATGCCAATCCCCTTTCTGAGTTAACAAAATTGACAATTCTTTGGCTTAACGGCAACCAAATCGCAGATATCAGTCCCTTGTCTGGGCTAACTAATCTGACCGATCTCAAGCTGTCCGGCAATCAGATTATAGACATTAACTCTCTATCCAAGTTAACGAATCTGAAGTTTCTCTGGCTCGATAGCAACCAGATCGTAGATGTTAATCTGACTGGATTAGAAAATTTGACTTCTCTCATTCTCCATGATAATCAGATTGTCAATGTTACCCTGTCTGGACTAACAAATTTGCCCGAACTCACTCTCGAAAGGAATAAAATCGAAAATATTGACCTGTCAGGATTGGCAAATTTAACCGACATTAATCTCGAAAACAATCGAATCACCGATATTAGTTTCTTATCTGAATTAAAAAAATTGACTCGTCTCAGACTCAATAATAATCAAATTGTTGATATTAGTCCACTTTCCGGGCTAACGAATTTGACCGATATTGAGCTGGGCAACAATCAAATTACGAAGGTCGATCCTCTATCTAAACTTGAAAATTTGACTGAACTCAATCTTGGTAACAATCAGCTCGCGGACATCAGTTCTCTGGCTGGGTTAATGAATCTAACTGACCTCTGGCTCAATGATAATAGAATCATAAATATCAGTTTCTTATCTGGGTTGAACAATTTAACCGAACTTAATCTCGTCAATAACCGGATTGTAGATATCAGTCCTCTAGTTGAGCTAACAAGTTTGACTTACCTCTACCTCAATGAAAATCAGATCGCAGACATCCGTCCTCTAGCTAAACTAGCGAATCTAGAGCGGCTTTGGGCATCGGGAAACCCACTTAAAAACCCCACCTGTCCAGTTCAACCCAAATCAATTTGTCAGTTTTAGCAACGACCGAGACAAAATCATTAAGAAAACAGAAGTTAAGAGTCAATCTGATGTGGATACAATTTAGAACGGTAGTCAGTCTAGGAATTTCACTCGTGGGCATCACAGGATACAGCCAGCTTGTTAGCGCGGAACAAGCTTTGCAGAATGAGGATTACAGTACGTTCGTAGAATGGTGCGAGAATAAAGAGCGTATTTCCCCAGAAGCCAGATATACAGTAGAAGTGTTGCTGGGGAAGGTTGAAACGCAAGATTGTGCGATCGCCGAAGAAGTTTTGGCAAAATTGACTCGTCTCTGGCTCAGAGATGTACCCGTTTCTCAAAACGACGATTTGTTTCCGCCCGAATTCCATGAAGCCATTGAAGCCTTCTCTCGGCAAAAGCGCGAGCAAATTATTGATATCCGTCCCCTAGTTGGATTCACGAATCTGACTCAACTCAATCTTGATGGCTATAAAATAGCAGATATAAGCCCCTTGGCTCAGTTGACAAATCTGACCGAACTCGATCTCGATGGCAGTGAAATCGGAGATATTAGTCCCCTCTCTCAACTCACAAATCTGACTTCTTTAAGCCTCTGGGAAAACAAAATTACAGATATCAGCCCTCTTTCTCAATTGACGGAGCTGTCATATCTTTATCTTGATAATAATCAAATTGTAGATATCAATCCTCTCTCTCAACTGACTTATTTATTCCATCTTGGACTCAGCAATAATCAAATTAGAGATATTAGCCTCCTCTCGACCTTGACAAATCTGTCTAGCATCAGACTTAGAAATAATCAGATCGTAGATATCAATCCCCTCTCTCAATTGACTTATCTGACCCACCTCGGACTCAGCAATAATCAAATTACAGATATTAGCCCCCTCTCTCAGCTAACGAATTTAGATTTTCTCGATATTACGGAAAATCAAATTGCAGATATTAGACCCCTTTCTCAGCTAATGAATTTAAGTTTCCTCGCTCTTTGGGAAAATCAAATTGAAGATATCAGTCCCCTATCGACCTTAACCAATCTCACTGAACTTGCGCTCAGTAGGAATCAAATCGTAGATATTAGTCCCCTATCGACCTTAACCAATCTGACTCAACTCTCGCTCGATGACAATCAAATCGTAGATATCAGCCCCCTATCGACCTTAACCAATCTGACTGAACTCTGGCTACAGGAAAACCCACTCGCGAACCCCACCTGTCCGGTTCAACCCGCATCGATTTGCCAGTTCGAGTAACGCGCGACGCGATCGCATTCCCCCCGAAATCCTATAGTATGCTGGAGTGATTGTTCGCGACGACATCCCCCAGCACCCTAGTAATGCACGAGAACGCAACCACTTTGCGCAGGAAAAAACAATCCGCCCTCAAGGGGTGGCAATACCTCATCCCCTTTTTCGACCCTGAAGTCAGCAGTTGGTCGCTGGAAGCCCGCTTGCTGCGCTGGCTGACCTTTTTGTGGCTGTTTATCGGCTTGGTGATGCTATTTTCAGCATCCTACCCAGTGGCGGACGCGGAGTTTGGCGACGGACTGTACTACTTTAAGCGCCAATTGCTGTGGATGTTTCTCGGACTCATTGGATTTAATGTCCTCGTCCGCTTGCCCATTCGCTACGCCCTTTCGCTGGCAAAATGGTTCTTAGGACTGCTGTTGGTGCTGGTTATGGTTACGCTGATTCCCGGTTGGGGGACAACGGTAAACGGGGCGACGCGGTGGGTCACGATTGGCTCATTTCCCCTCCAACCGTCAGAATTAATTAAACCTTTTCTCGTCCTACAAAGCGCAATTGTTTTCGGACGATGGCACCAGTTAAATCAACGCAGGCGTATCCTGTGGTTGAGTGCTTTTGCTATTTTGCTGGTCGGTATTTTGTTGCAACCTAACTTGAGTACGGCGGCGTTGTGCGGAATGTCACTGTGGTTGATTGCATTGGCGGCGGGACTACCTTTAATCCAAATGGGAGGAACGGCTTTAGGAGGGATTCTCTTGGGCGTATTAAGTATTAGTTTGCAGGAGTATCAACGTCGCCGCGTGACTTCTTTTATTAATCCTTGGGCTGACCCAATGGGCGATGGATATCAACTGATTCAAAGTTTGCTCGCTGTTGGGTCGGGCGGAACTTGGGGGGCGGGTTTTGGTTTGTCGCAACAGAAATTATTTTATTTGCCCATTCAGTATACCGATTTTATTTTTTCGGTTTACGCAGAAGAGTTTGGATTTGCCGGAAGCGTGGCTTTGTTACTTCTATTGTTGACCTATGGAACGGTTGCGATGCTTGTGGCGATTAAGTGTAAGGAACCGGTACGGAAGTTGGTGGCGATGGGGGTCATGATTTTGCTAGTAGGGCAGTCATTAATTAATATTGGCGTGGCGACGGGAGTTTTGCCGACGACGGGTTTGCCTTTGCCGTTTTTTAGTTATGGTGGAAGTTCTGTTATTGCGAGTTTGTTGTTGGCAGGACTATTGGTGCGGGTGGCGCGAGAAAGTAATGAGGCGGAAGTTGTGGCGTTGCGACCTCGTCGTTCTAAGAAGTCAGAATGGAAGGAGTCAGAATAGAAGAAGTCAGAATGGAAGGAGTCAGAATAGAAGAAGTCAGAATGGAAGAAGAGGGAAGGAGTCAGAATGGAAAAAGTTGGCACGCTAACTAAAATCTGTTGATGAATGACCAATGACCAATGACCAATGACTAACGACTAATGACCAATGACCAATGATAATTCTTTACTTCAACAAATGCAGCAACCGGATTTTTATCCCCATTCGGTGAAAGAACCCATTGAAGTGGTGCAAACTCATGCGTCCTATGTTGTGTTAACGGGAGACTTTGCTTATAAAATTAAGAAGTCGGTCGATTTTGTGTTTTTTGATTACTCAACTTTGGAGAAACGACGGCATTTTTGTCAAGAGGAATTGCGCATGAATCGTCCTTTGGCTCCGGAGATTTATCTAGAGGTGTTGCCGATCGCGCGATCGCAACAGCAATACATCCTCAATGGCGAGGGGGAACCGGTAGAATACACCCTGAAAATGCGCCAATTTCCCCAAGAAATGCTCTGGAGTCACTTATTCGACCAAAATAAGCTAACCTTCGAGTTAATGGAAGCATTAGGGCGGACTGTTGCCGAATTTCACCAACAAGCGCAGACCAACGACTATATTCGCAGTTTTGGGGAACCGGCAAAAATCCGGGAAGCCTTTGACGAAAACTATCGCCAAAGTCGAAAATATATCGGCAGGGGACAAACCCAACGGCAATTTGACGAAACGAAACAATTTAGCGATCGCTTTCTCCAACAAGAACGAGACTTATTACAACAACGCCAGGAACGGGGCTGGATTCGCGAAGGACACGGCGATTTACACCTCAAAAATATCTGTCTGTGGGACGGAAAGGTTCGACTTTTCGATCGCATCGAATTTAACGAAGAATTCCGCTTTGTCGATGTGATGTACGATATCGGCTTTGCAGTCATGGATTTAGAGGCGCGGGGACGAGTCGATCTCGCCCATGCCTTTTTAAATACTTATATCGAGCAAACCGGCGACTGGGAAGGGTTGCAGGTTCTTCCGCTGTATTTAAGTCGCCAAGCTTATGTACGCGCTAAAGTCACCTCTTTCTTACTCGACGATGCCGCTGTTTCCCAGGAGGAGAAAGAGAAGGCAAAGGAAACGGCAGCGAATTATTATCGCCTCGCTTGGGAGTATACCCAAAGGCAAAATGGACGCATTATTGTAATGTCGGGACTGTCAGGTTCGGGAAAAACCACCGTTGCGCGCCAGGTTGCGCGAGAGGTAGGTGCCATCCATATTCGTTCCGATGCCGTTCGCAAACATCTTGCCGGAGTGGAGTTAAACGAACGGGGAAGCGATGAGTTATATTCGCCCCAAATGAGCGAAAAAACCTATAATCGGTTGTTGGAATTGGGAAAACTACTCGTTCGTCGGGGATGGACGACGATTCTCGATGGGAAATACGATCGCGTCGCCCTGCGCCAACCGATAATTGCCTGGTGCGAAGCCCAAGGAGTGCCTTTAGAGATTTTACACTGTCACGCGCCAACTGAAGTATTGCGCGATCGCCTGAGCGCCCGAGTCGGCGATATTTCCGATGCCACCCCCGAACTACTCGAGCGACAATTGGCAACAGCAGAACCGTTTGAGGAAGGGGAACGGGCGTATGTTAAGGAAATCGATACGATGTAATGAATAATGAATAGTGAATATAGTTAGTGACTAATGACGAATGACAAAGGACGAATGACGAATGACGAATGACAAAGGACAAATAACAAATGACCAATAACGACTATCAAAAACGCCTCCCGCCCAAAATCAACCTCTTCACGATGTTTCGCTTGGGCTTATTTCAAATGGGTTTGGGCATTATGTCCTTGCTGACATTAGGAGTTCTCAACCGAATTGCCATTGATGAATTGACTGTACTCCCATTTTTAGCAGCAGGCGCGATCGCGATGCACCAATTCGTCGCCCCCGCCCGAGTTTGGTTCGGTCAAATGTCCGACGCAAAACCTTTATTTGGCGTTCATCGCACGGGTTACGTTTGGATGGGCGCGGCACTCTTCACCTCCCTTTCATTCATTGCCCTCCAAGTGGTATGGCAAATTGGTACGAGTTTGCAAGCGACAGACTGGAGTCTTCAAACCTATAGTTGGGTGGGCGTTCTTGCCTTCATCTTTGCCCTTTACGGTTTAGCCCTCAGCGCCAGTTCGACTCCCTTTGCCGCCATGTTGGTGGACATTTCCGACGAAGATAATCGATCGCAACTCATTAGTGTTGTCTGGTCGATGCTGATGGTGGGAATTATTATCGGTGCAATTGTCAGCGGAACCTTACTCAATCAACCAGAAATTTGTGGGGCGGATATCCTTTCCTACGACCCCTCACAGGGGGGGCAAATTGCCAATATTGCCCAATTAAAAGCGAAAATCAATCCCGTTTTTATTTTAATGCCCGCGATCGTTTTCGGATTATGTTTAGTGGCAACTTTTGGCGTGGAAAAGAAGTATTCTCGCTACGCCTCCCGGTCTACCCTCGCCGAACGCGAAGACCAAGTAACCCTGGGACGGGCGATGCGCGTCCTCACTGCCAGTCGGCAAACGGGTCTGTTTTTTGGTTTTTTGGTAGTGCTGACTCTGAGTATTTTTATGCAAGATGCGGTTCTCGAACCCTATGGCGGCGAGGTATTCGGAATGTGCATTGCGGAAACGACGAAACTCAATATTCCCTTTGGAACGGGAACGTTGGTGGGAATTGGCAGTACGGGATTTTTGCTGTTGCCGCGTTTGGGTAAGAAAAGAACGACGAGATTGGGCTGTTTGGCGGCGGCGGTGTGTTTTGGGTTGATTATTTTGTCGGGTTTTGCGACGAATGCGGGGTTATTGAAGGCGAGTTTATTGTTGTTTGGGCTGTCTTCGGGGGTGATTACGGCAGGGGCGACCAGTTTAATGCTGGATTTGACGGCAGCAGAGACGGCAGGAACGTTTATTGGGGCGTGGGGGTTGGCCCAGGCGATGTCGCGCGGACTGGCGACAATTCTCGGCGGTACGGTGTTGAATGTGGGAAAGGTCATTTTTCCCACGCCGGTTTTTGCCTATAGCAGCGTGTTTGCGTTGCAAGCAATTGGGATGATGGTGGCGATTTGGGTTTTGGGGTTTGTCAATATTAAGGAGTTTCAGGAGAATGCCAAGGCCGCGATCGCGGCGACAATGGAAGGGGAGTTGGAAGGATAGGATTTATCTTAACAATGAATAATGAATAATGAATAATGAATAATGAATAATGAAATAGCGATGAACACAGAAGCACTTAGAGAAATTAGCATTGAAATTCCGATTTTTACGAACAGGGAGCAAAAAGAAAACGGTTAATTTGGTTTCCTTTATTGTAGGAATATTGAGAATAAACTTCAATGGATGATGTACAAAATGTGGCACTAGAGAGTATTAAAAATATTTCCATAGAGGATTTTTTGAATCTGCTGCGACAAAAGTCGGCGATCGCCGTAGAATATCCCAATGGAGAGTTCCTCTTGGTACAAGTGAAACCCCCACTGGTAGCTCTACCGGCGTTAAGTGGGTATATCCCGTCGGGTTGGAAGGGTGCTATTTACAAGTATTAAATCGAACGGCTCAACACATAAACATCGTGGGTTTTTGCTTTGTATTGTCGCGAAGGGATTTCACGTTCCACCTCAAACCCCATTTTTGCCCAAAACCGCAATCCTAACTCATTCGCTGCGATGACAACCAGAGAAATTCGGCAGACTCCTCGGGCGGAAACCCAATTTTCAAATGCCTTGTAAAAATCGCTTCCCAACCCTCGACTTCGATATTCGGGAGCAAGCATCATTAACCCAATCCACCACGTTTGGCGATCGGGATAGTCGCGAACTCCTACAATTGCCCCCAACAAAGTATTTTGGACATCAAATAGCCCAAAACTATAAACGTCCTCCGGGGTTTTTCCGTCTGGCACGTCGTCAAATTCATCGCGTGCTGCCGTCGGTGCGGGTTCTACCCCATCTGCCAAGATGAAAAATTCCCGACATTGTTCGTAGAGAGGCTGAAGAATATCTGCATCTTGGGACGCGATTGCCTTGACGAAATAGCCAGAATGCTTTAAGACAAAATCTGCCGAATTATTCATATCGATGCTGATGCGAGTTGGAAACGCCTCTCTGTTTGCCGAGTGGCAATTGATTTTGCTTGTTTCCTCAAAGGTTATACAATAAAACAGAACTAGAGAGTTGTAGGATGAACAGCCGTAATCTCTGAATAGCGAACAAAGTCGCTGATGTTAAACGTGAGGATATGAGTTAAGCCATGAACGAGCATGGCAGCAACTAATCTTGCATCATGAACGTTAACACCCCTAACACTATATGTTAGAACCAACCGTTCCCATTCTTGATAAATTGTTTGAGTATCCAACAACAGAGGAAAAAATGCTTTGAGGCGATTAATTTCTACCTCTGCCTGTATTACGTCACGTCCTAAACCGTTTTTTTCTAAGGGTCGCGTACATACGTTCCAAAACTCTATCAAGTTTTGCGGTACGATATAAATCTGTTCGCTACGACTGCGTATCGCAGTAATTGCATTAACTGTCTCAGCATTCATAGGATGTACGGGATCGATGGTACGCAGCAGGATATTTGTATCTACGAGAAATGGCATTTAACTTCTTTCTTCGTAAATACTTTCTCGGCTAATCGCTTCGTTGGGAAGAGTGGGAAGATTGAGAGTACGATGAGTGTCCACCCACTCTCGAAATGCTATTGACCATTCTTCTGCGGTAGCTGTTTCGTAAAAAGGAGGTTCTTGAGTTACGATGAGCTGTTCTAGAAGTGCGTTGAGTAACGGTTGAATTTGTTTAGACGTGCGGTTGGTTATTTTGGCTAATAGCTGAGCAATTGTCTGGATTTCTTGTTGGTTGACCTGCTGAAAGTTTTGCCAGGAAGCTGTTGGACTGTTTGGATTCATGGTGGAAGCGTTTTTTAGATATCTCTTTGATTTTAACTAAAAATGCGCTATAACGCGCTGAGCGAGTTAAAAAAACAAAGGGTTGTGGCGATGCGATCGCGTGTTGGAAGGTGGTAATTTTTAAGTGCATTTAATTTTGAGGTCGGAAAATGGCGAAGTCTCTTCACCTTATCCAACCAACCTCTTGAATGTGCAAATTCCCTATTTACGGTTTGCCGATCGCATTCGCTTCAACACCATCAACGAGCGATCGCAAACGGAAACGGCACGATTAGCCCGATAAACGATGTCGCGATCCTCAATAAAATTGGGTTGAGTCGTATCGATAATCGCCCCCCATTGTTGCTGTCGCAAGCGAGAGGGTAGGGTAAACTCAATGGTTTCCCAATGGGCATTAAACAACACTAAAAAGCTGTCGTCCACAATCCTTTCGCCCCGAGGTCCGGGAGTCCCAATTTCCTCCCCATTCAAAAAGATCGCGATCGCCTTGGCATACCCCACCTGCCACTGTTCCTCAGTCATTTCCGCCCCGTCGGGATTAAACCATGCCAAATCGCCAATCCCCGAACCGTAAATTGCCCGTCCCTGAAACCACTTGCGACGGCGAAAAACGGGATGTTCTCGCAGAAACCGAGTTAAATTCCGCGCAAACTCCAGAAATTCTCCATTTTTTTCCCGCAAATCCCAATCGATCCAGGAAATTTCATTATCCTGACAATAGGCATTATTATTCCCGTGTTGCGTGCGTCCCATTTCGTCCCCTGCCACCAACATCGGTACGCCTTGGGACAGCATCAGCGTTGTCAGCAGGTTGCGCTTTTGGCGTTCTCGCAACGCCAGGATGTCGGCATCATCGGTTTCCCCTTCCTCGCCGCAATTCCAAGACCGGTTGTGGTTTTCCCCATCCCGACTCTCTTCCCCATTTGCCTCGTTGTGCTTCTCGTTATAAGTAACGAGGTCGTGGAGCGTAAACCCGTCGTGGGCGGTGATAAAATTAATGCTGGCGTGGGGTCGCCGTCCGGTCATTTCGTACAAGTCGGAACTACCGGTGAAGCGATAGGCAAATTCGGACAAAGTTTCGTCCACTCCCCGCCAAAAGTCGCGCATGGTATCGCGATAGCGACCGTTCCACTCCGACCACAATAGGGGGAATTTGCCCACTTGATAGCCCCCTTCGGCAATATCCCAGGGTTCGGCAATCAGTTTGACATCGCACAACACCGGGTCTTGGTGGATGATATCAAAGAAAGCGGCAAAGGTATCGACGCGATCGGTTTCGCGGGCTAACACCGTGGCTAAGTCGAAGCGGAACCCATCGACGTGCATTTCCAGCACCCAATAGCGCAAACTGTCCATAATCAGTTTGAGGACTTGGGGATGGCGGATATCGAGGGAGTTGCCGCAACCGCTGAAGTCCATGTAATAGCGTTTGTCGTCATCGACGAGGCGATAGTAGGCTTCGTTGTCGATGCCGCGAAAGGAAAGGGTGGGACCCATGTGGTTGCCTTCGCCGGTATGATTGTAGACCACATCGATGATGACTTCGATGCCGTGGCTGTGAAGGGCTTTGACCATCTCCTTAAATTCTCGGACTTGGCCGCCGCGACTGCTGTCGGCGCTGTAGCCGGAGTAGGGAGCAAAATAGCCGATGGAGTCGTAACCCCAGTAGTTGCGCAGTCCTTTGGCTTCGAGGAAGCCGGGACAGGCGATGAAGTGGTGGACGGGGAGGAATTCGACGGTGGTGATGCCCAGAGATTCGAGGTGCGCGATCGCGGCTGGGTGGGCAATGCCTGCGTATGTTCCCTGTAACTCTTTGGGGATTTCGGGGTGTAGTTTCGTAAAACCTCTGGCGTTTGTCTCGTAAATAATCGTATTATGCCAGGGAATCTGCGGATGTTTGTCCCCTTCCCAATCGAAAGCGGCATCGACAACAATCGCTTTGGGGATGAGATGGGAGTTATCGAGGCTCGAAAAGGATAAATCTTCCTCTTCGTCTTTCCAGGAATAGCCAAAGATTTCTCGTCCGTGGAGGATATCGCCCGCGATCGCCTTAGCATAGGGATCGATCTGGAGTTTGTTGGGGTTGAAGCGATGTCCGTCTTCGGGCGCATAGGGGCCGTGGACGCGAAACCCATACTGCTGGCCGGGTTCAATGCCAGGAAGATAACCGTGCCAAATAAAATTATAGGTTTCCTTCAACGGGAGGCGCGTTTCCCATCCCGTCTCGTCGAACAAACACAGTTCGACAGCGGTCGCATTTTCTGAAAAGAGGGCAAAGTTTGTGCCTTCGCCATCCCAAGACGCACCGAGAGGATAAGGTTTTCCGGGCCAGAGTTGATATTTCATGGACTTTGACAAGATTTAAATCATTATAGCCGTTCCGTTCGTCGTTCGTTCGTAATAGAGGCTTCAGCCTTCCCGTTCGTAGTAAAGGCTTTAGCCTTTAAAAAACTTAAGTCAAAAAGCAACTACTTCTCCCCAATATCAGCCGTACTTGAAACAATATCTTATAACGAATGGCACTGACTTAAGAGTCGCCGAACTAAAGTTCGCCGCTAAAAGCTAAAACCCGTTAAAACGGGTTAAAAATCTAGATGAATCCGTTTCAACGTAGGGACGTTCAATTGAACGTCCCTACAAGTTCCCACAGGTGAAATTGTTATAGAGAATGCCATTCCATCTTATGACGATTGTACGGCGTTTTCTTTTTGAGATTCTATCAACTCATCAAGTTGCGGTAATGTATGCCATTGCGGTTCGATCGGTTCGTATTTACAATAGCAAAAATAGACTTCATTCCAGCCACAACCTTCTTCCCCTGCTGGATATTGTTCCACGCGAGTGACAATCCAGTCGCTTTTTCGCCAGTGCGTTGAGGCATTGGGAAATTCGGGATTTACAAATTCGGGGAAGGTCGTATAATCTTGAAATCGATATCCCGGCGTAGGAATTTCTGGGTCGCTCGAAAAGCATCGATTTTCTTTAAGATAGTTCGTTAATCCTCCCATTGGATTTTTTCGTTCCTGCCAGCCGGGTTCGCCACTTTCTGCATAAAAGAGGATCGGAGTTTTCTTTTTAGTTTTGGTCGTCATACCATAACTCCTGAAAGTCAATTTCTTGTCCGTAAAAGATGTAATTAACCTCTAAAATTGGTACATTATTAGGCTCGATATCTAGCAAGTCTCAGCCATACTTTTCCGCCATCTGCTCGCAAGCTTTATCGTTGGTGACTGGCTTGCGAAATATCTTTTTGGAAGGTTTTTCTTCGTCGTTCGCGTTTTTACTCTTCTTCCTCGCTTAATAATAAAGCTACGGGAAAATGCTGCAAGACTTTGCCCACTTCAATGGTATCGCGATCGCTAATTTCGCGGTGGGTTAGCACATCCTTCCAATTCGCCTGTAACCCTTGGGGAATGGAGATGCGCGTGTCTTTCCAAACTTCCTCGCCCAGGGGGAATTCCCCCGGTTGAATGAGGGAGGTGAAAAAGCGCGGCGCGATCGCGATCGCGGTATCCTGGCGATAATGGCGGGCAAAGGCGACAATTCGATCTTGTTCTTCCCCCGTCACTTCCAAGGGAATGTACGCCCCCTCTTGGAACAATTCTAAGTTTTGATTGCGCGCTTCTAACACCTTCGCAATTAAAAATAACTTAATCCTCCCATCTTTCCCATTGTTAAGTAAATCGGCAATTAACCCCAAAATATCATTGTTCGCGCGCTCTTTAATATCCTGCAAACACCCCTGGCGATGCTCGAAATTCACCGGGCGGCGGTTATCGGGATCCACTAAACTTAAATCCCACAACTCTGTCCCTTGATAAAAATCGGGTACCCCAGGAGAAGCCATTTTTAACAGTGTTTGCGACAGGGAATTAAACATTCCATAATAGGCGACTCGGTATTGAAAGGCGCGCAATTTATCGAGGAATTGATTCTCTGGATAAGGTTGGAGAATTTTATCGACAAAGTTTACGTATCCCTCTTCGTAATCGGTATCGGGCCTCAACCAAGCGGTATGAACCTTGGCTTCTCGCACGGCTTTGATAACATAATTTTTAATCCGTTCGATAAATTCGTGATACTCCTCCTCGAAGAAAGGAAATGCGCCCACCAATGATTGATACAAGAAATATTCATCGTTGGCATCGGGAATCGTGCGCTGCTTAATTTGAGTTTTATACTCGCTATTGAGTTCCTTCCACTCATTGACTTGAGCTTCCCATTCTTCGGGAATTTCCGAAATGACATTGAGCCGCGCGCGCACATCCTCGCTGCGTTTTGTATCGTGGGTTGAAGTCGCATTCATCGAATGGGGCCAACGATCTTGCCAGCGTTGGTTAAAGTTATGAAAAACGGAAACATTCAAGCCGAATAAGTTAGGCGTTCCCCCCACTTCATTTAAGGATAAGAAACGGTTATAGACGTATAAAGCCGTATCTTCAACTCCTTTTGCTGTCAGCGGACCTGAAAATTGTTGGAACCGCATTACGAAATGCAACCACAATTCTCGTTCCTCCTCGGTTAGGGATTCATCAAAGTCGAGAAGTAGGACTTTTTCGATGAAATTGAGTTCGTTAAGGAGTTGGGGAATTTTCGTTTTGGCACTTTCTACCACGTCTTGAATGTAGACGCGATCGCTTTCTTTCACTTCTTCCGAATTAATATAAGTCCGATACACCGGAAATTGGACTAAAATTTCCAAAACAGCTCGACGCAAGCCGTTCATCGTAAAGTCTTGTCCGTATCGATATTTACCCGCAATGCGCTTGACAATATTGGTTAAGTTTTCAACATCCCCAGCTAAGTTTTTGTCGGCTATTAACTGTTTTTTCTCGGTGACAAGCTCTTCATAAAAACGCTCGACTCCAGTAAAGCGGGTATAAATATCGCTGAACTTCCGATAATTATCTCCTTGGGAAAAGCAAAACAAACTATTATTGCAATCTAAGAAGTCGTAGCCAGAGGTTCCCTGAATCGGCCAGTCGCTTGGCATTTCTTCGTAGCGAGAGAAATACTCTTTTTCCAATTCAATGATTTTCTCGACGATAATATAAATATCTCCAACTTTCTCGCGCAGCTTTTCGAGATATTCGGTTGGATTATATAACCCGTCGATATGATCGATTCTCAAACCCGTTATTTTCCCAGCTTCCACGAGATCGAAAATTAATTTATGGGTTTTGGGAAACACTTTAGCATCTTCTGCCCTCACGCAAATGAGTTCGTTCACCGTGAAAAAGCGCCGATAGTTTAATTCTTCTGCCCCCACCTTCCAAAAGGAAAGACGGAAGAATTGTTCGGATAATAAAGCGTACAGTAAATTAAAACTGTCGGGATTTCCTGCCTCTCCGTTGAAGATTTCGACATTGCGCTCGATAAAATGTTTAATATCTCCATTATCCCGATACAGTTCCCAAACCAAACCTTTCACAAAACTACTTTGGTCTTTTCTCTGTTTGCCCGATGTTTCCAAAGCAATATTTTTCAGGATGTAGAGAATTCCCAGCATTTTGATAAAATCGGGATGGTCTTTCCCTAATGCCTTAGTCAACCGTCCGAGATCGTGGGTAATTAAACGGGCGTAAGATTCAATCCTTAAAGGAACCCTCAACTCGTAATAACAAACAAATAAACCCGACTCATCGTATTTGAGCTGAATTTCTCCCCGTTCCAAACAATTTGCATAAAAATCTCCCAGCAGCGGGGCTAAAACTTTTCCTGAAATATCGACGTAGGGATGTTCCCAGTCAATGTCAAAATAGTTGAAGAATTCGGAATCTGGGCCGTATTCCAAAATATCCATCAAAAACTTATTTTGACTGTCATAGGCCATATGATTGGGAACAATATCTTGCAACCATCCCATGTCGTGCCGCTGGACTTCTTCAACTAAAGTCTCAAATTCTGCTTCCGTTCCCAATTCGGGATTGAGTTGATTGGGATCGACGACATCGTAGCCGTGACTGCTGCCTTTTCTGGGTTGAAAAATTGGCGAGGCGTAAAGATCGGAAATTCCAAGTTCTTTTAAGTAATAAACGATGTGTTTGGCGGCAGTAAAGCCAAAGTTGGGGTTAAATTGAATGCGATAGGTTGCGGCTGGAATGCGCACGGTTGAAACCTCTCTTTAGCGAACTTAAAAGGAATAGGAATTGAGTCAATTTTAAGGGGAAATTAAAAAGCGAGAAAGAGTTTTGCCGGTCTGGATCTACACTTTTCTCTCTCGCTCTTTGCGAAACTATGACATTTGGTACAGGGCAAAACTTTCGGCAGGGAAGGTTAAGTTTTGCTCGGACGATAAGGTGTTAGGTAAGGAAGAACCCGCGCCTAACCATTGGGAATCGGCAGAATCGAGTTGCTTTTGCCAGTTGCCTGGAGGAGGCGCGATTTTTAAGGAAGCGGCTTGTTTTGCGAAATTCATGATGCAGAAAATCTGACTATCCTGATGCCATCTTCGGAGTGTAATAAATGACTCGTTTTCCCAACTGGTCGCTTCGATATTTTCGCGGTTTTTACCGGTTTTCAAGGCGGGAATTTGATGGCGAAGTTGAATTAACATTTTATAGAAGTTTAGCAGAACTTGATGTTGGCCTTCAGCGCGCAACTTCCAGTTTAGTTTACTCTTGAGAAACGTTTCTTCGCTTTGCGCGTCGGGGGGTTCTCCTTCGAGGTGAAAGGCGGCAAATTCCTGTTTCCTTCCTTCGCGAACGGCGGCAACGAGATTGGGATCGCCGTGGCTGATAAAGTAGAGAAAGGGTGCAGTTTCGCCGTATTCTTCGCCCATGAAAAGCATGGGAATGTAGGGGGAGAGTAAAACGGCACCGGCGGCAAGTTTGAGCGCTTCAAAGGAGACTAAATGGGAAAGACGTTCGCCTAACATTCGGTTGCCAATTTGGTCGTGATTTTGGCTGCATACGACGAATTGAGACGGGGCGCGATCGCTGGTTTGACTCCCATGATACCGTTGGCGATGGGGGGAGTAATCCCAAGTGTAAGCGTATCCTTCTTTCAAAACTTTGGCAAATTGTTCGCAGCGCCCGAAATCTTCGTAATATCCGCTACTTTCGCCGGTGAGGAGGGTATGTAAACTGTGGTGGAAGTCGTCGCTCCATTGTGCGTCGATACCGTATCCTCCCAGTTTTTGAGGACGAATGATGCGGGTATCGTTAAGGTCGCTTTCGGCGATGAGATAATAGGGACGATTCTGTTGTTGGCTGAGGGTTTCGACTCGTTCGGCGAGTTCTTTTAAAAAATGTTCCGCACCAAAGTCGTAGATGGCATGAACGGCATCTAGGCGCAGCGCGTCGATGTGGAACTCCCGCAGCCAAAAGAGGGCATTTTCGATGCAAAAGTTGCGAACGCCGTCGCTATAGGCATCGTCGAAGTTAATGGCGCTGCCCCAGGGGGTACGATAGTTGGCGGTAAAGTAGGGGCCAAAATTGGCGGTGTAGTTCCCTTCGGGGCCGAAGTGATTGTAGACCACATCGAGGATGACGGCAAATCCTTGGTCGTGGCAGGCATCGACGAGGTGCTGAAGTCCTTCTATGCCGCCGTAGGACTGCTGGACGGCGAAGGGATAGACTCCATCGTACCCCCAGTTGCGATCGCCGGGAAATTGCGCGATCGGCATCAGTTCGATGGCGTTGATTCCTAAGTCTTTGAGGTGAGATAAGTACGGAATAATCCCCTCAAATGTGCCTTCGGGGGTGAAGGTGCCGACGTGCAACTCATAGGCGATATAGTCTTCGAGGGGGAGGTTTTGCCAGTTTGCGTCTTGCCAGGTGTAGGAATCGAATTCGACGACTTGGGAGGCTTGGTGAACGCCGTTGGGTTGGCAGTAGGAGGCGGGATCGGGTCGCAGCGTGTCTTCGGCGAGTTGATAGCGGTAGCGGGTACCGAGGGGGATATCGGTGGCTGTTGCGCGCCAGTAGCCGCGTTCGTCTTTTTGGAGGGGGAGGAGGCGCGGTTTAGGCGCTTCGATTTGCACGGCGACGTTTTCCCGAATGGGGGACCAGACGGTGAATTCGCAGCGGTTGTCGCCGAGGTAGTTGGCACCAATTCTCATGTTTCGCTTTTGGGGAACTTCATTCAGGGGGTCGGGCGCGATCGCCGACCGTTCAGTAATATTACCTCATTGTGCGGCGCGATCGCGCGTTAACTGCCGTACCTCTTCTACCGTCAGTCCCGTTGCGCGCGCGATCGCTTCTTCGTCTAAAATGCCTAAGAGTTTCCGGGCAATTTCGAGTTGCGACTCCCGCCGTCCTCGTTGCAATCCTCGTTGTAATGCCTGATTTTCGGCTTTTTTAATCGCATTTCGCTGGTCGTGAATGTAAATTTCTCGATGTTCTAGGTCTTCGAGTTCTTCTGGACTCAGGTTAGCTTGATTTGCCACTTCAAATGCCTTTTGAATTTCCGGTACGGCAGCCATCGGTGCTGGAATGGAGCGCAAGCTTCTAGCATTTTTGAGGAAATACAACCATTTTTCCGTTAGGGCCTGTAATTGTTCCAGCTCTCGATTAAACTTAGGCAGTTCGACAAAAACCAATTCGAGGTCGTAAATGCAATAGTCGATGAGATAATCTTTTTCTTTGAGAATGAAACGCGAGATAATCCCTTCGAGTTCGGGAAACATTTCAAAGTCGGTAATCGTTAGGGCGATGACGGGGTTCAAGAGCGTGTAATCTTCTCCCGCGCCAAGTTGTATGGAGTAAGCTTTGGCTGCGTTATAGAGAATTCGCTTCTCAAACCCTTGCAAGTTCAACACCTGCATTTCAATAATAACGGTTTTGTCGCCGGTTATTCTCGCCTTAACGTCGAGGTAGGTTTCCTTTACGCCCCGCACTCTCGGCGCTTGATAGGGATTGAGAATTTCCAAATCTTCAATGGTTGGATTGCCTGCATAGAGAAGCCCGTTAAGAAGACTAATTAAAATATCCTTGTTTTCTTCAGAACCGAATATTTTCTTAAACGCAAAGTCTGTTTTAGGGTTGATAAAAGTCATTGATTTTTTACTCTTTTTTCTTAAATGCTCGGCATCTCTATTTTAGCGTAGGCGAACCTAGACCGACAAAAAAATCAGCATTCTGGTGAAACAGCTCTGCGCGATCGGAGTTGGGAAGAAAATAATTCACCTAGAGAAGAATGAGAGAACTCACAATGAAAGAATTAGGGATACGGCATTTTCGCTTCTTTAAGTTCAAGACAAAGATGTTACTATTCGCCGTGTCCCAGTTCTGGAAAAATGGGAAAATTCACTTGGTAAATAATAGGGAAATTCAAAAAACAAGTAGAAACGTTAAATTGAACGTCCCTACATTAAAACAGACTAAAAAACTCATCTCAATTCTTAACCCGTTTTAACGGGTTTTAGCTTTTAGCCACGAACTTTAGCTCGTGGCAGATTAACTTATCGCCAACAATCGATCCCTTTCCCCTCCTCCTCTCAAAGGATAGAGATAAAGAAGAACCGAAATTCTGCCGCAATGTAGATTGCCAAACTCGCGATCGCCTCTTACATTATAAATAAAGAGTCGTAACTCGTCCCATTTTTTTCGCTCTTGAATTATGCCAGACGACGAACCTCGCCTAGACGAACAAGCCTTAGCACAAATTGCAGAAGTCGGAATATCTAGCCAACTCGATACTGCCGAAAAACTTGAAGTCGATATTCGCACCGATTTGGCAAGAATCAGCCAAGGGAAAGTTGATTTTGTCTCGATTATAGGGGAAGGATTAGTCGTTCGACCCGACATCCGCGTCCGAGAACTGGAACTCCAAGCGCGCAATGTAGCTGTTGATTGGTTGCGCGCTGTTTTTGGCAATATTAAACTCGAACAACCCGCTCCCGTCGCTCTTCGCATTGTTCTCGATGAAGCAGACCTCAATCGAGCGATTAATTCGGACTTTGTGCGCAACAAAATCCCATTTATTCCCTTAAAATTAGAAGGCAGACTATTTAAACTCCAGCTCAAACAGATCGCCCTTCAATTAGGTCCAGAAGACCGCTTAGTTTGCCACGGCGATATTCTACTACAAGAACGCGAAAAACTCCAACAAATTCGCTTCACGGCTGCGGCGCGATCGCGAACCGACGACTATCCCATCCGAATCGAAGGATTTTCCTGTAAAGACGGCGATGTTATTTCCTTAGAACTTGCCTACGCCTTTATTAAAACAGCTCGCGAACTCGCCAATGCACCAGAGTTAGAGTTTGAAGGCATTAAATTTAAAATCGAAAAAATGGAAATTCGCGAGGGGAGCATAATGCTACACATCGAAGCGCGCGTAAGTCAAATTCCCTCCCTATAAACCCTTAAAATCTACATTTCGACAGACCGAGGGAGCTTATTAAACTTTGTAAAATCTAGGAGTATCTCTCGCGGTTCGTTGGAGCCATTTCAATGCAAATATCCGATGTCATCATCATTGGCGCAGGTCATAACGGTTTGGTCTGCGCTGCCTATTTACTCAAAGCAGGATACAGCGTTACGCTACTCGAAAAACGCTCTGTTCCTGGAGGCGCGGCAACCACCGAAGAAGCGATTCCAGAAGCACCCGGTTTTAAGTTTAATCTCTGCGCTATCGACCACGAATTCATTCACCTCGGACCGGTCGTCGAAGAGTTAGAATTGCATAAATACGGACTCGAATATCTTTATTGCGATCCCGTTGTTTTCTGTCCCCATCCCGACGGAAAATATTTCCTCGGTCATCAATCTGTTGAAAAAACTGCTGCGGGAATTGCACGTTACAACGAGCGCGATGCCCAAAAGTACATCGAATTCAATCAATATTGGCAGCGCGTTTTAGGGGCAATGATTCCCATGTTTAATGCACCGCCAAAATCGCTCCTCGATATTGCAGGAAACTACGATATCCAAAAGATTCAAGATTTATTTTCCGTTCTCGGTTCGCCCAACAAAACCTTAGATTTTATACGAACCATGTTAACCAGTGCCGAAGACCTGGTTAACGAATGGTTTGACGAAGAATTTCTCAAAGCACCGCTGGCACGACTCGCCTCGGAATTAGGCGCGCCTCCCTCGCAAAAAAGCCTCGCTATTGGCGCAATTATGATGGCAATGCGTCACAATCCTGGAATGGCGAGACCGCGCGGCGGAACCGGCGCTTTAATTGAAGCTTTGCTCGGATTAGTTACCCATTTGGGAGGAAAAGTTTTAACCGACCAACAAGTCGAACGAGTCTTAATTGACGATGGCAAAGTTGCAGGCGTTCGGGTTGCCGATGGAACCGAATATCGAGCCAGTCGGGGGGTAATTTCCAACATTGATGCCAAGCGTTTATTCTTACAATTAATCGACTCCAGCGATGCCGATGCCGCCGATCCCCAGTTGCGCGATCGCCTGGAACGTCGTATTGTAAATAATAACGAAACGATCCTTAAAATCGATTTGGCAATGGACGAACCCCTCCGTTTCATTCACCACGACCACAAGGACGAATATTTAATCGGTTCGGTTCTCATTGCGGATTCGGTAAAACAGGTGGAAATCGGTCATACCGACCCAAGTGTGGGTAGAATTCCTTTAGAAGACCCTTCAATGTATGTGGTTCAACCGACAATCCTCGATCCTTCAATGGCACCCGATGGCAAACATACCGCTTGGATTGAATTTTTTGCTCCGTATAACATTATCGGTGCGGAAGGAACGGGTTTAAATGGGACGGGATGGACTGACGAATTAAAACATCAAGTTGCCGATCGCGTGACTGATAAATTGGCAGATTATGCACCTAATGTCAAGACGGCGACCTTTGCGCGGCGAGTAGAAAGTCCGGCAGAATTGGGCGCGCGTTTGGGCGCTTATAAAGGGAATTATTACCACGTCGATATGACCCTCGAACAAACGATCTTTTTCCGTCCCCTACCGGAAATTGCCAATTATAAAACATCTATTGAAGGGTTATTTTTGACAGGGGCGGGAACGCATCCCGGCGGGTCAATTTCTGGAATGCCGGGACGCAATTGCGCTCGGGTCTTTTTGCAGGAACAGCAACCAATCGCGCAACGGTTGAAGGAGGTACAAGATTCGATGAAATCGACCATAAAATCGGTTTTTGGGACGCAGTAGGCGCTCGAATAACGGATCCACAATGAAGGGCAAGATCGATGACAAAGCGAGTTTTAATTTTAGGGGGAAGCGGCAGAATTGGTAGCAGCGTAGCGGCGGACGTGGTAACATATACTGATGCCCGAGTAAGCGTTGCCGGACGCAATTCTGTTGCGGGGACTGCCGTCGCGCAACGGTTGGGACCGAACGCGGAATTTATTGCTTTGGATTTGTCAGAACGGGAAAAGTTGCGATCGCAAATCGCGTCTTCTAATCTTGTGATTCATTGTGCCGGTCCGTTTCACCATCGCGACGGGCGCGTTTTAAAATATTGTATCGAAGAAGGGGTTTCTTATCTCGATGTAAGCGACCATCGCTCTTTTACTCAAAAAGCCTTTCAGTATCGAGAATTAGCTCAACAAGCGGACGTAACGGCAATTGTGAATACGGGAATCTTTCCCGGAATTTCCAATAGCATGGTACGTCAGGCCATCGAACAGTTAGATACGGCAGATCGCATCCATTTAAGCTATGTGGTAGCGGGGTCTGGCGGCGCGGGTTTAACGGTGATGCGCACGACATTTTTGGGATTGCAACACCCTTTTGAGGCGTGGATTGAGGGGGAATGGCAGACTGTGAAACCCTATAGCGATCGCGAAACGGTTACTTTTCCTTCGCCCTACAATCGCGCGGGCGTTTATTGGTACGATATGCCGGAAACCTTTACCTTACCCGCAACCTTTCGGGTAAAAACAGCGATTACTAAATTTGGGTCGGTTCCCGATTTGTATAATTATTTAACCTGGTGGGTGGCGAAAACCTGGCCCGCAAGTTGGTTAAGAAATCCCAATGTTATCGAGTTTCTGTCGAGTGTAAGCTATAAAATGACCCAAGTTAGCGATCGCTTCAGCGGCATCGGCGTGGCAATTCGCTGCGAGGTAACGGGTTACAAAGGAGGCAAACCGGCAACGTTATGTTCGACTTTAGTCCGCGAAAATACCGCCGTTGCTGCCGGTTATGGGACGGGTTCCCTCGCTCAGCTCATTTTAGAAGGAAAGCTCCATAAACCGGGCGTGTGGCCCGTAGAAGGGGCGTTACCGACGGATTTATTTGAGGCAACGATGGCGGAAAGGGGCATTGCGATCGCGCAAGTTGAGAGATTTATGTCTTAATTTTTACAAGAGAAAGTCTAAGATGACAACGGAAGAATCGCTCGTCATTGAAGTCGTTAACTCGACCTCCGAGCATTTTGAAAGTATAAATAAACTCGGAGATGCTAACTCAAAAACTATAGGTTTTTTTCCGCGTGGAGCTTTTGAGCGATTAGTGGGCAAAGGATTTATTTGATGAAGAAATCGCAGCGCAATATTTATGGGAAGCTAAAGAAGATTTGGCTCTTAGATGTGAAGCCGTCTACTACTGCTCAAAGCGAGCGCTTACCGGATTTAAAGCCCCGGGCAGAATATTATGGTATGTTAGCCAATCGCGCGATTCGCTAGAAAAGAGTGGTATAATTTTAAGTGCTATTAGAGCTTGCTCCCGGCTTGATAAAATTGTAATTGGAAACCCTAAAAAATTATATAAGCAATATAGAAGACTCGGTATTTACAATTGGAAAGATTTGATAAGAACAGCTCATGATGACCTAAAAAAAGAAATCATGGCAATTCAATTCAGCAAAACAGAATTGTTTAAAAAACCTATAACTTTCGATAAACTTCAAGAAATTATCGATCGTAAATTTTCTGTGCAATCGCTTTTTAAAATATCAAAAGAAGAGTTCAAAGCGATCTATAATGAAGGAACTTTAAAATCTACAGAAAAATAAGTTTGATGTCGCCAACTATTCTTCTGCTCTCTATTCACAATAAGTACGCCAATATGCTTTTCGAGGGCGATAAGCAGGTTGAACTCCGCCGAGTCAGACCTCGCCACTTACATAACGACGACCTTATCCTCGTTTATGTAACTTCTCCTAAGCAGGCTTTAGTCGGCTTACTTAAAGTAGAAAAAATCGTGGAAAATTCACCCGACAACCTTTGGGAAATTGTAAAAAAAAAGGCTGGATTGACTCATAAGGAATTCAAAGATTACTATAAAAATTCGCCAACTGGTGTTGCTATTTTTGTAAATAAAACTTTTAGTTTTGAGACTCCAATAAAATTAGAAAACTTAAAAAAAGAATGGTCAGATTTTCGACCACCTCAGTGTTATCGATATTTAAAAGACGCAGAAATTTGTCTTATTCAATCTTTGACAAGATATGAACTTTCAAGTCTATCGGAACAGTCTGAATATTGTCAGCTTGAATTATCTTTGTCTCTTGAAAGCTGAAACTTTGGGTAAGAGACAAGTCTGTACAAACTTTATATTTTTGGGATTACAGAGATTTTAGACTATCGAGAGTAAGGCAAGAAAATCGACGAGAATCTCAACTTGGTTATCGCCATTGAGTGAGGGAACGCGGACGAAGAGGCACCCGACTCGAAGCGCGCTCGCGTTAAAATCAATAAAAGCTTTGCGAATTGCACCTCATATGGTAATAACTCCACCAATTTATCCTCAAAATAGGAGCGAAGAAAAAGTCATTACTTTGAAAGGGATTCAATGGCAAACCTTCAAAGCGCTAATATCAGATGCAGGCGACAACCGAGTTTGGAAATTCGCTTACGATCGAGGTTTTTTAGAAATCAGAATGCCGCTGAGCGAACATGAAGAACCTATAGGAATGATAGAACACTTTGTTGGTGTTGTCGTCGATGAACTGGAAATTGAAATGAGACAGCTTGGCGCATTAACTCTCGAACGAGAAGATTTGACCCGGGCCGTTGAACCCGATACTTGCTTTTACATCCAAAATGAATCTATCGTTAGAGGTAAAAGTATCCAGTTACCCGCTGACCCTCCGCCAGATTTAGTTGTAGAGTCGGACTATACAAGTTCTTCGATTAATAAATTCGCCATATATGCTTCTTTAGGCGTTCCAGAAATTTGGAGATATCGAAATCAAATAAGTAGGTGGGCATAAATAAATGTTAAAACTCAGAATCCGAAAATAAAGCTGAAAGCCAGCTACAACAAAGATTTTACAATAAACGAATCTCAATCGCTATTTGACGGATAATTACGCCCACCTACTTACTTCAAGTTTATCAACTTGTGAAAGGAGAATACCAACAGAAGGAAAATAGTTTAGCTTTTCCTTGTTTGCCAATTGTGGAAATTCCAGATTTCATAAAGCAAAGTAAAACGCTCGGACAAAGAGCAGCCGTGCGCTTATTTAGAGAAAGAGTGAGACAAATATTGCAGCAATGAGCGATTTTTTACCAGCACCGCTCTTGAGTTTCGTTTCACGAAAGGTCTATTTTAAATCCTCCTAAGCAAGGCGAGAAAATTGGCGACAATCTCCGCTCGGTTATCGCCATTGAGCGGAGGGACGTGGACAAAGATGCAGCGACTCGAAACGCGATCGCGAACCGCCCTATTCAGCACCTCATAATACAGCGCCTCGCAGACAAACTGTCCGGCATCGTGACTCACTTCAACGCCATCGAGTCCGTCAACAAGTTGGTTCAAATTAACCGCAGTTGTGAGTCGGCGATCGCCGCACCGAGCATTGGATTCGACTGTCAGTTGTTTCCGACATTCTGCCATTCCACAACAGACAATTACGTCGGATTGAAGGATATCGAGAACAGCAAGGACATATTGACTCGCTTGTTGGGAATCGACGGGTAAGCGTCGCAAAAAGGTGAGGGAACAGTTGGGAAGTTGCTGCTGCTGAACTTGTTCGAGCAAATCGTCGGAAGCGTTAGAAACTTGGTGGGGAAGCCAGGTTTGAAAGGAGGTGAGGAGAATATTATTCATTCTAATTAATAATTAATAATGAATAATTAACAATTGATGAATGAGGCAATTATTCATTATTCATTGTTCATTGTTCATTATTCATTGCAAACCGCGATCGCCTCCCCGACTCGAACGCAAATCGTACCACGCTGCCACCCAATGGTCGGGATGTCCGTCCGCAACGGGGCGAAGCGCTGGCATTTCCTCGAAGCAGCGCGCTGTAGCCCAACGATTGCGCGGTGCGAAGGGGTCTCCCTTGGGTACGATACGCAAATCCGGCGGCGCTCCGTCGATTTGTTGGAGTCGATCTCTGCGCTGAGAGTCGAGGCGAGGAAGAGATTCGAGCAACCCCACGGTGTAGGCGTTGCGGGCATCCCTAAAAATGCTGCGAACCGGACCGCGTTCGAGGAGGCGACCGGCGTACATTACGTTCAAAGTGTCGGCAATTCCAGCAACAACCCCCAAGTCGTGGGTAATCCAAATAGTCGCCATGCCCAATTGTTGTTTCAATTGTTTGACGAGTTCGACAATTTGGGCTTGAATGGTGACATCGAGAGCGGTTGTCGGTTCGTCGGCTATTAAAATTTTGGGGTTGGCAGCGAGAGCCATTGCGATGGTTGCTCTCTGGCGCATTCCGCCGGAAAATTGATGGGGATAGGTGTTGAGGCGATCGCGCGCGTTGGCAATTCCCACTAAATCGAGCAGTTCGGCGGCGCGGCGTTTTGCCTGGGTCGCGCTCATCCCTAAATGTTGGGTCAAGACTTCAGTAATTTGGCGACCGATGGTCAAGACGGGGTTGAGGGAAGTCATCGGGTCTTGAAAGACCATCGCGATTTTGTTGCCGCGAATTTGCCGAAGTTCTCTGGGAGGTAACTTTAATAAATCTCGCCCCTCAAACCAAACTTCGCCCCCCTCAATTTTGCCCGGAGGCTGGGGAATTAGACCGAGCATGGCTAAAACGTGGACGCTTTTGCCGCTACCGCTTTCGCCGACAATTCCCAAGGTTTCTTCTTCGTTGAGGGTATAAGATACCCCATTTACCGCGTGAATTGGACCGTCTTGGGTGTTGAAGCGAACGACGAGGTTTTTAACTTCTAAAATTTTTTTGTCCTTTTTCAACGGATTTTAGGAGGTTTTAGACCCAATTAATCAATTATTAATTATTAACTATTAATTGACAAACGACCAATGCCAACTCTCCATTCCCAATTCCTTGACATAATCCCCCACCTATGCTGACTTAACACGCTTCAGTTTGGCGAAGGTCGGGGGACTTCAAGGCTTGCTGCAATTGTTATAACTTCACTTCAATATCTACCCCCGCCGGTAAGTCCAATTTCATCAGCGCGTCAATGGTTTTTGATGAGGGTTGGTAAATATCAATAATGCGGCGGTGGGTGCGCGTTTCAAAATGTTCCCGCGAGTCTTTATCGACGTGAGGCGATCGCAAGACGCAGTAAATGCGGCGCTTTGTCGGTAAAGGAATCGGTCCAATTGCCGTGGCGTTGGTGCGGTTAGCTGTATCGACGATCTTTTCACAGGATGTATCGAGCAAGCGGCGGTCAAAGGCCTTGAGGCGAATGCGAATTTTTTGCTGTTGAATCGTTGCCATTTTCAGTTGTCAAGGTTCGAGTTTTGTCATTTAGCCAATGGGTTTTGGCCCTTTACCACCATACCAGAAAAAAGGGGCAGAGAAGCAACCGCTTTTCTGCCCCCCATCAGATTTTGCGAGGCTAGGTCAGAATCTTAGATACGACTCCGGCACCGATGGTGCGTCCTCCTTCGCGAATAGCAAAGCGCATTCCTTGCTCCACCGCGATCGCATTAATCAATTCGACGGTCATTTTCACGCGATCGCCTGGCATCACCATCTCCGCAGCGCTGCCATCGTCGGCGGTAAAGTCGCTAATGGTTCCCGTCACATCCGTGGTTCGCACGTAAAACTGAGGGCGATAGCCGGGGAAAAACGGCGTATGGCGGCCGCCTTCTTCCTTCTTCAAAACGTACACCTCAGACTCAAACTTGGTGTGAGGGGTAATGGAACCGGGTTTGGCTAACACCATTCCGCGCTCCACGTCAACTTTGTTGATCCCGCGCAACAGAACTCCCACGTTGTCCCCTGCCATCCCTTCATCCAGGATTTTTTGGAACATTTCAACGCCGGTGACGGTGGTGCTACGAGTGTCTCGAATGCCGACTAATTCCACCGTTTCGCCCACTTTCACCTTACCGCGCTCGATACGACCCGTGGCGACGGTGCCGCGACCGGTAATGGAGAAGACATCTTCCACCGCCATCAAGAATGGCTTATCGATATCCCGCTCGGGCGTGGGAATAAACTCGTCTACCGAGTTCATTAACTCGTAAATTTTATCGACCCACTCATTGTCTCCCCGTTGAGTATCCGGCTTCGAGAGCATCGCCTCGAGGGCCATCAAAGCCGAACCTGCGGTAATGGGAATATCGTCCCCTGGGAATTCGTAGTCGCTGAGCAGTTCGCGGACTTCCAAATCGACGAGTTCGAGTAGTTCTTCGTCGTCCACCATATCCTTCTTATTGAGGAATACCACCAAACTGGGAACGCCCACCTGCCGAGCGAGGAGAATGTGTTCCCGCGTTTGCGGCATTGGGCCGTCTGCTGCCGATACGACCAGGATTGCGCCGTCCATTTGAGCGGCTCCGGTGATCATATTTTTAACGTAGTCCGCGTGTCCGGGGCAGTCCACGTGAGCGTAGTGCCGATTCTCGGTTTCGTACTCGACGTGAGCGGTATTAATGGTAATCCCCCGCGCCTTTTCTTCGGGCGCTGCGTCGATATCGTCGTATTTCCGGGCCTTGGCCTTTCCACCAGCCGCTAGCGTCATGGTAATGGCTGCGGTTAGGGTGGTTTTCCCGTGGTCTACGTGACCGATGGTACCGATGTTAACGTGGGGTTTATTCCGTTCAAACTTTGCACGTGCCATGAATTAATCGTTCCTTATCTCTAGAATTATGCGTTCCCTTTGCTTTTGGCGATAATCGCTTCGGCCACATGGCGAGGAACTTCATCGTAGTGGCTGAATTCCATTGAGAAGATTCCCCGACCTTGGGTTTTGGAGCGAATATCTGTAGCATAGCCAAACATTGCTGCCAGCGGAACTTTGGCAGACACTTTGGAGATGCCGCTTTCGGCATCCATCCCTTCCACTTGACCTCGGCGGGAGTTTAAATCCCCAATGACATCGCCGATGAAGTCTTCGGGGACTTCTACCTCGACTTTCATCACGGGCTCTAATAGAGCCGGCGATGCTTTTTCGACGGCGTTGCGAATTCCCATCGAGCCTGCAATTTTAAAAGCCATTTCTGATGAGTCTACATCGTGGTAAGACCCGTCAACTAAGGTGACTTTCAAATCGATTAGGGGATATCCCGCTAAAATCCCCGATTCGCAGGATTCTTTGATCCCTTGCTCGACGGCTGGGACGTACTCCCTGGGAATCGACCCGCCGACAATTTTGGAGACGAACTCAAACCCGCTGCCGGTTTCCCCCGGTTCGAGGTCGAGGACGACGTGACCGTATTGACCTTTCCCGCCGCTTTGACGGATGAATTTGCCTTCGGCGTGGGAAGGGCGACGAATGGTTTCGCGGTAGGCGACTTGGGGCTGACCGACGTTGGCTTCGACTTTGTATTCTCGCAACATCCGATCGACGAGAATTTCTAGGTGCAACTCGCCCATGCCCGCAATCACGGTTTGGTTGGTTTCGGGGTCGATGCTGACTCGGAATGTGGGATCTTCGTCGGACAGCGCTTGCAAGGCTTTGGAAAGTTTTTCCATGTCTTGCTTGGTTTTGGGTTCGACGGCGACTGAAATCACCGGTTCGGGGATAAAGAGCGATTCTAGGATGATGGGGTTGCTGTCATCGCACAGGGTATCTCCCGTAATGGTTTCCTTCAGGCCAATGGCGGCTCCTAAATCTCCGGCGCGCAGTTGATCGACTTCGATACGTTCGTTGGATTTGAGGACGATTAGGCGCGAGATTCGCTCTTTTTGGTCTTTGGTGGCGTTGTAGGCGTAGCTCCCTTTTTGCAATACCCCCGAGTAGACCCGCATAAAGGTCAGGCGACCGTAGGGGTCTGCCATGATTTTGAAGGCTAAGGCGCTGAAGGGTTCTTCGTCGTCGGCTTTGCGCGTGCTTTCGCTGCCGTCGGGGAGAATTCCTTTGATGGGAGGGACATCTATAGGAGCGGGGAGGTAGTCAACCACTGCGTCGAGCAGGAGTTGAACGCCTTTGTTTTTGAAGGCGGAACCGCACAGTAAGGGCATGATAGTGCCGTCGATGGTGCCTTGGCGCAACGCTGCCATAATCTCGTCTTCTGAGATTTCTTCTTCGGCCATGAATTTCTCGAGCAGGTCTTCGTTGGCCTCGGCGACCGATTCGATCAGTTTGCCTCGGTACTCCTGGGCCAATTCGAGCACGTCTGCGGGAATGTCCACATCTTCAATTTCGGTGCCGATGTCGTTGGCGTAAAGCTTGGCTCGCATCCGCACCAGGTCTACAATCCCTCTAAATTCTCCTTCGCTGCCGATGGGAATTTGGATGGGGACGGCGTTGGCTCTGAGGCGATCGCGAAGTTGTTCGTAGACTTTGAAAAAGTTGGCCCCGGTGCGGTCCATCTTATTGACAAAGGCAATGCGAGGCACTGCGTAGCGGTCGGCTTGTCGCCAGACGGTTTCCGATTGGGGCTGTACGCCTCCCACGGAACAAAATACGGCGATTACGCCATCGAGCACTCGCATCGAGCGCTCGACTTCGATGGTGAAGTCTACGTGACCGGGCGTGTCGATAATATTAATTTTATGCTCTCGCCAGCTCGTACTGATAGCAGCGGCGGTGATGGTAATTCCCCGTTCCCGCTCTTGATCCATCCAGTCCGTCACGGCATTTCCGTCGTGGACTTCGCCGATTTTGTGAACGATTCCCGAGTAAAACAGAATGCGTTCTGTTGTCGTTGTTTTACCCGCGTCTATGTGAGCTGCGATTCCGATATTGCGAACTTTTTCCAGCGGGATAGTACGTGCCACTGCTACCTCCTTCGTTTTGCCGGACAAGGGTTGATTGTCCCCTGCCCGATCTTTACACTTTTTACAATTTTATAACTTTTTTTAACTTTTCGGCCTAGATCGCGATCGCGATCTTGACCCGTCGAGAGATTTTCATCTGCTACCGGCTTCCACCGTACCTCCGGTCATTCTTGGCGGTTGTTGGAAAACCGGCGCGATCGCCCCCTCTCTTGTCCCTTAGCTCTACCCTTAGTAGCGATAGTGAGCAAAGGCTTTATTGGCTTCGGCCATGCGGTGTGTTTCTTCGCGTTTGCGCATAGCTCCTCCGGTTTCGTTGGACGCATCCATAATTTCATTGGCCAGTTTCATCGCCATCGTGCGGCCCGAACGGTTGCGGGAGTATTGAGCCAACCAGCGTAGCGCCAAGGTCGTTCCTCGGTTGGAGCGAACTTCCATTGGGACTTGATAGGTGGCTCCCCCAACGCGGCGCGCTTTCACTTCAACCAGGGGAGTTAAGTTGCGAATGGCTCTTTCAAAAACTTCTAAGGCATCTGCCCCCGTGCGCTCGGCCACGATATTTAAGGCATCGTAGACGATTTTGGTGGCTAAGGATTTTTTGCCGTGGCGCATAATTCGCCGCACGGTCATTGCGAGTAGGCGGCTATTATAAACCGGGTCGGGGGGAACGGGGCGTTTTTTGACTACCGTGCGACGAGACATTGCTGATTTGGAATCCTCTAAATTTCAAAATACAAAAAGCGTTTCAATTTCGGTTGAGCTGCTCAACGAAGAGACATCGATCCCAACTAGCGATGCGATAAATCTCGAAAGTGGAGTGCGGCGAACCTAAGACTAATTTACCGTTAAAGGTGCGAACGGAAAACAATTGGGTCCAACTGTTTTGTTTGACGTTATTCTTTCGGACGCTTGGTTCCATACTTAGAACGTCCTTGGCGACGGTCTTTCACACCTGTCGCATCCAGGGTTCCACGAATGATGTGGTAGCGAACTCCGGGCAGATCTTTCACCCGACCGCCTCGAATTAAAACCACGGAGTGTTCTTGGAGGTTGTGACCGATGCCGGGGATGTAGGCGGTGACTTCAAAGCCCGATGTCAACCTAACCCGCGCGACTTTACGCAGAGCAGAATTAGGTTTTTTGGGGGTTGTTGTGTAAACCCTCGTGCAAACGCCCCGACGTTGGGGACATTCTTTGAGGGCTGGAGATTTGGTTTTTTTCTTGGTTTCAGAGCGCTCTGTCCGAATAAGCTGCTGGATTGTTGGCATGAGTTGCGGTTGGCCGGATTTTTGAGGGCGAATAATTTTGAAGTGCGACTCGAGCAATTTTAACAACTTGTGCGCCCAAGGGAAGGTCGGGCAGCCGTCAAATTTGAAGTGCAGCTCCCTATAGTAGCCGATCTTGCCGATAAGTGTCAATCCCACTTGTTAAAGAAGCGATTGTCTCAAGGGGACTCCAGCATTCAAGTTGACTCAACCGAGAAAGAGTGACCGCACCGGCAAGAGGTAAAGGCGTTGGGATTTTGGAAGCGAAACCCTCCGCCCATCAGGTCTTCGGAGTAGTCTAATTTGAGTCCATCGAGATAGCGATCGCTCTCTTCGTCGATGGCGAACGAGAGTCCGTGGCTTTCATAAACGCGATCGCGCGCGCGGGCTGAGGAGGCAAACTCGACAACATAGTACAAACCCGCACAGCCCCCTGTTTTCACGCTTAAACGAAGGAGACTATCGGGTTTAAAAGAACTGGCTTGCAAGCGCTGAATTTCAGTGACAGCCGCTTGGGTGAGAACAATCATAGACTTTTCGACCTTGGGAGTAGCGAACTTCAATTTTCCCAAAGCCATCTTACCGAATAAATTGGCTCTACAGTTTACCCGCGCGCGTAGTCATCTTGGAAGCGAACAATATCATCCTCTCCCAAATATTCCCCATTTTGCACCTCAATCAACACTAAATCGATCGCGCCGGGATTCTCCAGGCGGTGCGACTTGCACTGTGGCACGTAAGTTGATTGATTGCTGGTCAAGATTTTTTCGGCGTTGTCGCAAGTCACCTTCGCCGTTCCCGAAACCACAATCCAATGCTCGCTGCGGTGGTAGTGCATTTGCAGGCTCAAGCGATGTCCGGGTTTAACTTCGATCCGCTTAATTTTATACCCCCTTCCTTCTTCAAGGACAGTGTAGCGACCCCAGGGGCGCGTATCGGATACGTGGGAGTGGGGAGAAATGGATGAAGGGACAGAAAAGGTTGTGCTTTGGGTCTCTTCGGTTAACTGAACCATTGTAGTTTGCTCCTACAGACAACAAGTTTGCGCATCGAACTGAAAATCCAACCTGACTGGCTCTGTCCTTTCTTTAAGGAAATTGGCCCGTCCACGCTTAACCATAGCAAATCTTTCTCGGGAGGTGTCATCCGTAAAAGCCTCGATCGGCTACAATTCACGAAGTCTTCAAACTGAAGCGAGAGAATCTTTATAGCAGCTTTATTGAAGGCGAGCGATCGGGCTTAATGGGATATTTATTTTTTAGAATATAGAATATGGAAATCATCTCCGTCTTGGCTCTCGATGTGGGGACAAAACGCATTGGCGTTGCTGGATGCGATGGCTTGGGTTTAATTGCCACAGGATTGACGACGATTCAGCGAACGTCTTGGACGCGCGATGTCGAGCAGTTGCGCCAACTGGTTGAAGAACGCCAAGTCCAACGCCTGATTATCGGCTTGCCCTACACAATGGCTGGAGAGATCGGTTCCCAAGCCCGACAAGTCCAGAATTTTGCCCAAAAGCTATCTGCTGCCCTTCAACTCCCTTTCGAGTACGCAGACGAGCGGTTAACCTCGGTCGAGGCAGAAGAGCAGATGAAGGCTCACAATTTGTCTCCTTCTCGCCAGAAATCGACGGTGGATCGAATTGCGGCGGCGATGATTTTACAGCAATGGCTCGACGAACGCCGCGAGAAACAACGCGCTGACCAACGTTGAGCGCGCTATTTTAATTCGGAGGATTAGTTGCCCGGGGTTCTCAGGACATCCTTGAGGGCGGTGCGGGCTGCGAGGTGATTGCGGGTGGAGGTGAGAATTTCAGATTCGCGCTGCAAGCGAGCGACAGTATCCTGCATTTCTAGGAGCATTTGCTGTTCTAGGGGAACGCCGTATAAGTTACTCGCGACCCAATAGGACAGTTCGGTGGCTAAGTTGGGCAGGTCGTCTGGCAGTTCCATTTGGCGATCGGTTAATTTTTCGGATAAACGAACGACATCTCGCAACAGTTGCTCGACTTCGGTGGCTAGGGGTCGTAGATCTTGGGTGGGCGTTTGGTCTTCAATCCATTCAACTAAGCCAACTCGATAGGGTTTTTCGCGGACGTATTCGAGGACGCGAAATCGCTGTTGTCCCAGGGAGAGGACTTTCATGCGGTCGTCGGGCAAGCGCTGAAAGTGGACGATCTCCGCGCAACATCCCACCCCGGCAATTTGATTTTGTGTCGGGTCGAACATTAGGACTCCGAAACGGCGATCGCTTTCTAGGATCGTATTCATCATGATCCGATAGCGATACTCAAAAATATGTAACGGTAAGGGACGACTGGGGAACAATACAACGTCTGGTAAGGGAAATAGAGGGAGTTCTCTAACAGCGAGTGAGGAAGAGGATGCCATTATGTCTAGTAGGAGGAGCTAACCTTTCTTTTCTACTTTAGCGGATTCCTTTGGATTAACGGCTCGTTAATGCTCCTTGACGACTAGGGGCTTCGGTCAAAAAGCGGATGCGCCGCCTCTGAGGAAACCTCCGAGATTTATGTTTAATACCAAATTCTCGCGCATTCTGACTACACATCAATTTTGTCTCCCCATCTCCCCATCTCCCCATCTCCCCATCTCCCCATCTCCCCATCTCCCCATCTCCCCATCTCCCCATCCCCCCATCCCCCC
>JAXHVQ010000056.1:18181-34960 GCA_034189065.1 Cyanobacteriota bacterium | reverse complement strand
GCGATTAATCATTGAAGGCATATAAACCTCTGTTGAATAAGCGACCACTAGCCGTAGTTTTTTCCAGAGTCTACTTTGGTTATTAAGTAGGTGGGCGTAATTAAAAGAACAATATCTCCAGCTAAAACCCTTACCTGGCAAGGAATACGGTTTTCGAGGTTATGCGTTTATTTTTGCCCACCTACTTACCATACTTTGCTTTTTCATGCCAGGTTCGCAACAGAAGAAGAAATTTTGAGCCAATTTCTGGGTATTGGAATATTATTTCAACGTCATCTAAGCTAATAACTATAGCACCATCGATTTCTGCTAACAGATAGTTTTCAAAGTAATCCGTACTGCTGGAACAACCACCTAACATATCATCCCAATAATCAGCCACACGATTAGGTAAGCCTAAGCTTTTACTGATGCTGGCACAAAGCCATTGCAAGAATTTATTTAGACTACTAAGAATATTGCTACTTGCAAGCTGAAAGCTTAAAGTTACGGTGCTATAATCGCGCAATATTGCCTGCTGTAAAATTCTTGCAATTAAGGATGTTTTACCCATTTGTGTGGGTGCATGAATGCGAATTAATGCTCCCGGTTGCAAAATGGCATCGTAGCAGCGTTCTTCAATGGGAGGACGTTCAATATAAAGGGAAGACTTTAGAGGAACTTGACCTCCTGGCGTTTCAGGAACAATGGCGCAATTTTTTGTAGCAGATTTAACAAATAAGGGATTTTGACAAAATGAAGCTTCTTGAAAAACTAATTGGGTTGCGATGTTTCTTTCCTTCTCCACCGCCCACTCCTTCGCTTTACGTTCCAGAACGACTGAAAAATTCCTTTTATTAACTTTTGTATCAAGCACTTGCGAAAGAAAGTTCCATAACTTGGAGCCAACTGTCTTGGCATGAGCGCTGGAGAAACAGTAAGCTTCTGCAATTTGCTCGTAAGATTGACGTTCCCAAGCTCCGCGCAGAATAGCAATTTGCAGAGGATTTAAATGCTGGTGAGTTTGATCGTAGACAAAGGATTGCAAGAGTTCGAGAACTTCTTCAATACACATAAGTATTTTTACTTTTAATAGATACACCTGCAAGTCAAGTTTACTGGAACTTCATAAAATCTGTCCGCCGCTTTACACAAACCTGATGAAATCGACCTACTACTTCATGAAAACTTCATAAAGTCTGTCCGCAGCTTCACAAAACCTTCATAAATCAAGTGACTTCTTCATGAAAATTTTATAAAAACACTCCTGAATATTCCTAATTTTTCCTACTGACAGGGCTAAAAAGACAGTTTAAGCTACCAAAATAGCTAATAAACAGCTTTTACTTTTTGGAGAAACTAGCGATATGTCTACTTCTACCCTTGTAAAATCTTCAGCTTTGGCAGCCAGCTTCATTAGCCTGATGGGACTCTCAACTATATTCGGGGTTGAATCTTCTTATGCCGCTATAGTCAACGGAGGATTTGAGACAGGTGATTTTGACGGATGGGAAACCATAGGGAATACTAGTATTGAGACAGCCGCGTTTGGCAGCGGTCCCAAGGAAGGAGATTTTCAGGCTTTACTACGAACTAGTTCCAGTAGTGATTTTGAGCTAGAAACATTTCTAGACCTACCATTAGGTAGCTTGGATACTCTTGGAAATGGAAATGCTACTGAAGGTTCTGCTATCAAACAAACCTTTACAGCAAAAGCTGGTCAAGTTGTAAATTTTCACTGGAATTTTTTAACAGATGAGTTGGACTTTGACCCAAACCCCTCTACTTTTAATGATTTCGCTTTTGTTTCACTTGCATCTTTAAATGAATTGGGCGATACTTCCTTAACCTTTGCGAACTCTTTAACAGAGTTTTCTAACGAGACAGGATTTCAGAAGTTTTCCTATATAATACCGACAACTGGAGTATATACTTTAGGCATTGGTGTTACCGATGTTGGTAATCGCATTTTCGAGTCCGGATTATTGGTTGATAAGGTTGTAGTGACTCCCGAACCTGCTTCTGTAATCGGACTTTTAGCGGTAGTTTTTCTAGGTGCTGGTTCAGCTTTTAAGCGCAATCAAAAGTATAAAGCCTAGACTCTCCCAAGTCCTGGGTGTAGTAAAATGTAATTCATGAGCCAATAATCATTGGGAATAAAGTTCAGAAACCTTGAAATCGCTAGATTGTAATCTAGCGTTATCATCATAAGTACGGCTCAGACCTTGGCAAGGAGCGCGATCGCGCCTTCGAGAATAATCTCATTAAAAACGCGATCGCGAGCAACTCACTTTGTGATTCCGCGTTTAAAAATGCCAATTTTTTCCCTGTCTCCGGCATCTCACTTAAAAAAAACTCGAATTAAAATAGGCATTACTAACCGTCAACTTTATCCCCTAACAGCATTCTTCCGTTGTTATTCAAATTCTTGCTCGGCCTTCTACAACTGTTACTTGCCTTAGCGTTGTTGGCGTTGAGCGTAAACTGGCGATCGCCGTTTTTACCCAGCCTTCGCTTTGAAATCCTTGTACTGGCAACTTTTTGCTGTACCGTTTTAATTATAGCAGGAGTTTGGCAATTCCAAGGTAGAAATTTTGTCAAGTATTTAAGTGGATTAACCCTTGCTGTCAGCGTTGCTAGTTTTGCCGTTTTGTGGGGAATTGAGGCAGAGTTTCAAGTTACCAAACACAACGTCCTCAATGACGAACCCGCCCGTTTGGAGAGTTTGGGACAGCATTTTGTGGTGGGATATCGCGATTTTGAGGAAGTACGAGAATTGGTTGAAAAACGCGCGATCGCGGGCATCTTCATAACCAAGCGAAATATTCAAGGGAAAACTAAAGAGCAAATTAAACAAGAAATTCAATCTTTACAACAAATTCGCGATCGCCAAAATTTATCGCCGTTGTGGATCGCTACAGATCAAGAAGGAGGAATTGTTTCTCGCCTCTCGCCACCGCTAACTCAACTTCCCCAATTATCAACCATTGTGGAGGAACAACGCAACCCCTCCGAACAAAAAGAGGCAGTTATTGAATATGCGACAATTCAAGGGAAAGAATTGTCGGAAATTGGCGTAAATTTAAACTTTGCGCCAGTGGTAGATATTAATAAAGATATTGTTAATCCAGAAGATCGTTTTTCTAAGATTTATAAACGAGCCATTTCCCGCGATCGCGCGGTTGTTGCCCGGGTCGCTCAATGGTATTGTCAAACTTTAATGGAATACAATGTCTATTGCACGCTCAAACATTTTCCCGGACTGGGAAGGGTTGAAGAAGATACCCATTTATCCAGCGCTAAATTGGAAACGCCGATCGCGCAATTGCAACAAGACGACTGGGTACCGTTTCGCCAGGTATTAAAAAATACGCCCGCCTTCACCATGCTCGGTCATGCTATCCTAACGGAAGTGGATCGCGAGCATCCGGTTTCTTTTTCCGAGTCTGTCGTCACAGGAATTGTTAGAAATCAATGGCAGCATGACGGAATTTTAATTACCGACGATTTTTGTATGCAGGCAGTTTTTCGCAGTAAAGCTGGGTTAAGAAAGGCAACGATTGCTGCGCTCAATGGGGGAGTCGATCTTGTTTTAATTGCCTACGATACTGATTTATATTATCCTGCAATAAGGGCAACGTTGCAAGCCCGAGCAAGAGGGAAATTGGACGAACAACGTTTAGCAGCGAGTCAAAAAAGATTAAATTTAGGCAAAAAGGATATTAAGTTTGGGTTATAACAAAGCTTCAGTTATAAATTGCAAGTTTGAGTTCGGTCTAAAAATTCTGCCATCGCCTCGGGTGCCGCACTTAAGGGAGAGGGACACAAAAAACAAAGCGTTCCTAAAACGACTTCTCGACAACAGCGCGCCACTTTTAATTTAACATAATATCGAGGGAGATGTCCCTTGACTCCCTCTGGATTTATTGGCAACTCATCTTCATCGTAAAGGAAGGGTTTATCGGGAGGTTTCCATTCTACCTGTTCGGCAAAGCGTTTGAAAGTATCCGAAGTAAGATAAACATTTCGTTCTAAGTTTTTCTGCAACTCGCTGCGAATTAAGTTGTAAATTTCCCTTTGACTCGTCAATCCGAACTTACCGTTACTAGAAGCTAGCCAAAGCTCGTTTATCGTGCGTAAATCTCGACAGGGAAATTGTTGAATATCTTCTACTTCCATCTCGCCCGACTTTTGCTTGCCAGCGACTTGTAGGATTTTTTCAACCGTTTCGCGATCGGCCCAACGCATCTTCTTTTGGGTCAATAAATACGCTAATTTTGTATAATTTGCTCCGACTTCTGAAGCCTTTGAACCTGTCACTGGAATATCGAGAGAAGAAGGCGATACCAACGGACACCAATTGAAAACGCATCCTTCGATCGCGAAACCAAATCCGAGCAGCGAAATTATAAAAATACTGCTTACAATTACTACTATTTTTGACAATTTCATATTGACTAAGTACCTCGCCAAAATAAATTATATATAGCGATTCTTGAAAACTGAGTCATAGTAGAGCTTTGGACGAATATCATTCATCAGCAATTTATTTTGTGTAAGTGCTTAGGTTAATTTATACTTAAATTAGGTTTCCCTTTTCCCACTCTAGCAAAAGCACCTTTAAGAAAATAATAAGTTCCTAGCTCTAAATACCAAGCTACTTAACTAACCGCTCGCTTTAGTTTTTATTTCTAGGACATTTTTTAATGAATTGACATCGTTCCCATAGAGAACCGGCAAATATTCAGTTATTTTTTCAATATCCCAATCCCACCACTTCATTTCGAGCAAAAATGCAACAATTTCGTCATCAAATCGTTTCCGAATCGGTCGTGCCGGATTGCCTGCAACTATAGTATAAGGTTCGACATCTTTTGTGACAACTGCGCGCGTTCCAATAACGGCACCATCGCCAATACGAACTCCCGGCATGATGAGAGAATCGTAACCCAACCAAACGTCGTTACCCACAATTGTATCGCCTTTGTTAACGTCCGAATTGGGCGTAACCTTTTCCCAACTATTTCCGAAAATATAAAATGGATAAGCTGCAAACCGGTCGATGTGATGATTGCCGCCGTTCATGATAAATTTAACATCGCTGGCGATCGCACAAAATTTGCCGATAATTAACTTATCTCCAATGAAATCAAAATGATACAGAACATTTTTCTCAAAGTTCTCTGGAGTTTCAAAGTCATCGTAATAGGTAAAGTCCCCGATGATAATATTAGGATTTTTGATAATATTTTTGAGATAGCACAATCGATTATAGTGCGGTAGAGGATAGGAATTAAGGGGGTTCGGACCGGATTGCATTCTGTTGGAGTTGGGAAGGTTTTGCTCTGTCATTAAAATCTGCCTTTAGGAAGAAGACGAAAGAGAGCGAGGTTGAAACTTTTGAACTGACACTTAAAAATAGAAGTCATTTCCTCCTAATTGCCGTGAGTTGTCCGGGCGCGATCGTAGATTTTCCTGAATTTCAATCCCCTTCTTTTAAGGAGAGGTAATTATTCATTATTCATTATTCATTATTCATTATTCATTGTGAAAAGGATATCAGCGATCGCGCAATTCGTATTTTTTAGAGGGCGAGCGACTGAAATCGCGTATTCTGATAAAAGGGAGCGCCAATGCAGAATCAACTTAGCCATCAACCTTTAATCCATCGTTTTATCTGGAATCACTCTCGTGGGGAGCAAAACGATTGAGCCCTCTCAAACGCCTCAAAACCTGGTTTCACAACCGACATTTTGGCCAGCAATCTACCGAAATCTATTATGCTCTCGCCGAAGCTTGCCTAATTGGATTCGTCTCCGCCTTAGCCGCATTACTCCTCAAACAAGGGATTGGTTTGCTGGGTACAATCCGCCTGAGTCTCGCCCAAGAATACGGTTCCATCACCCTAGCCCTGTTCGGACTCACCTTCGGCTTTTTCGCCGGTGGCATTATCGAAATTTTCTCTCCCGCCGCAGCCGGCAGCGGCATTCCCCAAGTCAAAGCCGTTTTAGCTCAATTCCCTCTGCCCTTATCGCTGCGAGTCGCCATCGTCAAAACCATCGGCACCATCCTCGTCCTCGCCAGCGGTTTAGCCATCGGACGCAGAGGGCCAACGGTTCATATTGGGGCAGCCCTCGCCGCCCAACTCAGTCAATGGGTTCCCACCTCGCCCCAACACCGCCGCCAAATGATTGCTGCAGGCGCGGCAGCCGGACTTGCGGCAGGCTTCAATACGCCCATTGCGGGAGTTCTATTCGTCGTCGAAGAACTATCGCGAGATATGTCCAGTTTGACGCTGGAAACGACAATCCTCGCCTCGTTTACCGGTTCGGTGGTGTCGCGCCTATTGGGTTCTGCCGACTTCAACATTCCTGGGGAAATTTTAGTCGCGTCTGCTCAAAATGAGTTTAACCCCGAAGAAATTCCGTTTTATATCCTATTGGGGATTTTGGCGGGTTTATTGGGAACCTTCTTTCAACAGTCGATTCTCGCCTCGCTCAAATTCTACCGCCGCCTCAATTTGCCGATGGCTTGTCGCGTCGGACTGGCGGGATTAATTTCTGGAATTGTTGTCGCGACAACATCGCCGATCTTTCGCAACAATGCGGGGTTGCGCGAGTTTTTTCTGTTGGGGGAAATCACTTGGCAACAAACGGCTTTTGCCTTCCCGATTTATTTCGGTTTGATTTTAGTTGCCTATGGTTCCGGCGCGCCGGGGGGGTTGTTTTCCCCGGCATTAGTTCTCGGTTCGGCCTTGGGATACCTCGTGGGGAGTGGGGCAGCAACAGTTTCGTCCAACGCTTCTCCAGCTACGTTTGCGTTGGTGGGAATGGCTGCCTTTTTCTCGTCAGTGGCGCGGGTGCCGGTGACGGCGATTGTAATTATTTTTGAAATGACAGCAGCCTTTAATTTGGTTTTGCCGTTGATGATTGGTTCGGCCATCGCCTATTTAGTTGCTTCGACTCTAACGCGAGGTTCCCTCTACGAACGCCTCCTCGAAGTGGGCGGCATCGAACTCAAGGACGAAGCCACTCCCAACGATTTGCTTTCGGGACTGACTGCGGCTGATGTGATGCAACGGCGCGTCGATACGGTGTTGGCACAGATGAGCCTCGACGAAGCGTTTCAAGTCTTTGCCGATGCCCACCATGAGGGGTTCCCTGCCCTGGATGAAGGACGATTGGTGGGTACGATTACGGTGACTGAGGCCAATTTAGCCAAGCGACGAGGGCAACCGGGCGAAACTCTCGTGGCGGAAGTGATGACTCGCAATCCGGTGACAGTGGGGGCATCAGCGCCGTTGAGCGATGTTTTGTATTTGATGAAGCGCTACCAGTTGACTCATTTGCCGGTTACCGAAGGGAATAAGTTAATTGGGATTATCACGCGCACCGATATTATTCGTACCGAGGCAGATCGTCTTAATCCGTCCGGTTCCCAGACGAGAGCGAAGGTGGTGTCGTCCTACGCCGTGTATCAAACGCGATCGCCAGCCGTCGGCAGGGGCCGTATTTTGCTACCGTTGGCCAATCCCGATAATGCTTTAGCTTTAGTTAAAATGGGGGCCGCGATCGCGCGCGAATATAACTACGAACTCGAATGTCTGCGCATCATTCGCCTTCCCAAACACTGTCCGCCCGATCGCACTCCTGTCGATACCCGCAGCAGCCGCAGATTGCTCCGACGCGCCGAAAAACTCGCGCGCAGTTGGGAGGTTCCTTTTCACTGTCAAATTCGCGTCTCCCAGTCGTCCTCCCAGGCCATTCTCGAAACCCTCGAAGAACGACATATCAACTTGTTATTAATGGGGTGGAAGGGCAGCACTGCAACGCCGGGGCGTATTTTCGGCAATACCGTAGACATTCTCATTCGTCAAGCGTCTTGCGACGTGGTATTGGTTAAATTAGGCAGTTCCGCCCGCGCTTATCCCAATAATGACAATTGTCCTACCAACTGGATTGTGCCAATGGCTGGGGGGCCCAACGTCGAACGCGCTATTCAACTGCTGCCTGCCTTCAAGCGCCTCACCCGTTCTCCTCGAATTTGGCTGTGTCGCGTTTCTGCACCCCACTCTCCCATCGCCGAAATGTCCGACCTCGAACGTGCGGCGGCTGAGATTGCTCGGAATATTGGCGTTCGCGCGATGCCCATTGCCATACGTTCGCAATCGGTTTGCGAGGCGATCGTTGGTTTGAGCGCAACGGAAGATTGCGATGTTGTGATGTTGGGGGCAAGTCGGGAGGGGTTATTGCAACAAGCCGTTCGCGGGAATATTCCCGAGGCGATCGCGGCTGGGGTTGATTGTACTGCAATTTTGGTTCGCGGCGCGTTGGATTAATTGGTCATCTTCAATAAACTTTCAAGTATCTAAGGAATTACTTTACTCGGCTCGCAGAGGGAGATAATTCGATTAATAAAAGCCTTTAGTTCGGGGCAGGCGCGAATCGCGATCGAAAGATCGTTTTTCTTCAAAATTGCTTTCCCATCACTCAATTTATTATAAGACCTTCCACATTTTCCTCGCCTAAAAATTTCCTTAATTCGATAAGAGGGAGGGTTTTGGTGATTCACGGTTTCAGGAGAACCACTAGGAGCAGAAAGGTTGTGTTTTGCTAAGGTTTGTATAGTTGTCCAGTAGGGAAGAAGCCAGGCTTCAAAATCGTGTAGTGCCGTATGTGGATAGAAATTAGGATTTTTGTCAACCCACTTTTTCATTTTCTCTTTAGCATCATCCGCATTTTCAAAGTCCTCGGTTCCTGTATAAACGTCTGTCAGTGCAATTACAGCATCATAGCCATCATTATTGAGGAGATTTTCAACAACACGCTTAAGTTTATCTTCTTTAGGGATGCGACCACTCTGCGGAATAAATTTAAGTTTAGGCATTGGCTTTAAATAGCTTTTTAAAAACTCATGAAGTTTTTCTTTGAATGCCACTTCAGTCGCCCCCTCAACCAAAATAGCAATTTTCATGGACGACCTCCCATGATATTCATTTCCCAAACTTGGTCAAGGCTGTAATCTTCTAACCATTTATCCAAGTTCAAAGTGTCTGCCCAGGTCATTTTCGCCTCACCTTCTTCAATATCGCAAATTAAAATTTCGTGTGGTTCAAGAAATTTTATAAGCCGATCTGAGTGGGTTGCAATAATAAGTTGCGTATGGGTTGATGCTTCCCTAATTAAATAAACCAAATGCCTCAGAAGTTCGGGATGCAAGCTCACTTCCGGTTCATCTATTAGGGTCATTGTTGTTAAACTTTTACTTTGAAGAAGAGTCACTAACCACAAGAAGCGCAAGGTTCCCTCTGACAACTCATGTATATATATAGGTTGAGAGAAGTTTTTATCCGTCCAAGTCATGGAAATAATTCCTGCGGCAGCCGGAGGAAAGTTTAGTCGCTCAAAATCTGGAAAGGCGGCAGAGATAATATTTTCGACCATTTCAAAGCGATCTCTGTCTGTTTCCCGAAGATCGTAAAGACAGGAAACTAAATTTTCACCGCTTGCACCAGGCAATTTGGCGGGACGCATTGCTTGAGGGAGACGAATGGGGCTTTTCTCGGATACATCAAGGGCCCCATAATAAGTACAGGATGCAAGGCTTTTTCTTAAGTTTTCGGGTTCGCGATACATTTTGGGAACTTGAGAAAGGGATGTCTCGATATACTCGTGTTCCCAGTTCGGCGATAGGAGCTTTTTGTTGTCTTTGCTAAAATATTTAATGTTTGAACCAGAAGATTCAATGTATTTAAAAGGCTCGGGCGCATTCAAATCGCTTTGCTGTGTTAAAGTTTCTTTTTTGATTTCGTAGGATAAACCTTGAGGAGCTAAAGCAAGACTATAGTGTAAGGGCTGTTTATCTGGAACGTTCATGGAAACAGCAATTTCTAATTCTCTTGCTTTACCTCGAGTCAGGATTTCATTCAACCCCCCTTTGAGTTGTAATGTATCGTATAACTGGCCGCGGGCTGAAGCAGCTAGTGTTGAAAGAACATCTAAGAAAGAGGTTTTCCCCGAGCCATTTGCACCAATCATGACAACAAGATTTCTCATATCGAGATCGAGCTGTTGAAGGCGGCGAAAACCCTTGACTGATATCTTTTCTAGTTTACTAATAGAGTTCATTGCTTTTGCCAGTTTATTGACTTGCTATAATTCGTCATTTGCCTGTTAATTTCACTGCTCCAATGCCGCCAAAATAAAGAAAAAGAACTGCACCAGCTAACAGCGATTGCGTTATCGGATCGGTAGAAGGGGTGAGAACTGCGCCCAAAATAACCGCCCCTAACACCACGAAACGCCAACCCGACAGCATTTGCTGGGAACTGACAATTCCCAACCCTCCCAATAACAGTTGAATCACGGGAATTTGAAACGCAATTCCCGTGCAAAACATCAACAACAAAATAAACTCAAAATAGCGATCGATCGACCAAGCCTGTTCCACCACATCTGCGCCATAATTAATAAAGAAGTTAAGTGCGGCTGGTACGAGGGCGATATACGAAAAACCCAATCCTAAGAAAAATAATACGCTCGACCCCAAAACAATCGGCCCGATAAAACGGCGTTCGCGCCTTGTTAATCCGGGAAGAACGAATTGAATAATTTGATAGAGAATAAAAGGACTCGCTAACAATAAACCGCTATACCCTGCAACCTTAATTGAGACAAAGAAAAATTCCCCCGGCGCGAGTTGCAAAAATTTAACCCCTCGGGCGGGAACTTCTAGGAGTTGGACGATCGGTTTGACGAAGGCAAAACAGACAATTATGCCCAAAATAACCGCAATGAGAGCGTAGAAAATTCGCTGTCGCAACTCTTGGAGGTGGTCGAATAACGACATCTCGACATCGTTGGGAATTGCGTCGAGGTCCTCCTTGGAGTTGGGAGAAACGGAATTGGGGGCTTCTTTGGTCGTTGTCATTGCGATCGCGCTCTTAATAGTCTATGTTTTATTGTATCTTTGAGAGGGAAAAAGATGCGCTAGCGCTCTCTATCCCAACCCCAATTCGCGTTTGAGCAAATTAATCGACTTCTCGCCGATATAATTCTCGCTGCGCAATAGTTGGGGATGGCGAATTAAGTCGTCTCGGGCGGCAAGGATTGCCTCTTTCACCCGTTGATAGCTGGCTTTGTCGCTGATAATCGTTTGGGAACTGCGAACGAGAGCGTTCAATTTGTAGCTATCATCGACTTGAGCTGACATTACTAATAAATTATCGCCTCGCAAACTGTGAACGATAATTTCGGCGATGCCCAAAATTCCCGAACTCAAACTCACCAACCCGACGCAACTTCCGTCGGGCAATGCTTCGATGGTTTTAATTTCTTTGGCGTAGTCGTAAATATCGACAGGAATCACGCGCACAGATTTAGGCGCGGCAAGTTCCTCTGCTTCGCCGATGAAGTAACGATTGGTGACAACGGTTCCCGATAGGGTTTTATCGAGAACGCGCGCTAATTCTTCCATCGGTACCAGTTGGACGGGAATATTCAGCGCTTGCTCGATTTCTTGAACCATTAATTCTCCCGCACCTAAATCTCGGGAGGGAATGGTGACTAGCACCCGCGCGCTACACCGCAAGCGCCAGTCGATTTCAGCCAGGAATAATTCTCGCGCTTGGGAAAGGGAACACCCTTGAGAAAGGAGTTTGTCGAGGCTCTTTTGCACGAGTTTGTACGCTTCGGGAGAACTGTCGGGAACCGAAGCGCTGTGACGAGTTCCGCCTTCGTTTCCTTGGGCTTTGACGTAAATTCCCGACCCGGCGAGGGATTCGACTAATCCCGTTTCTTCGAGTTGGCGGTACACTTTACTGATGGTGTTGCGGTGCAATCCGGTAATCATGGCCAATTGGCGCGTGCTGGGGAGGCGATGGCCCGGGGGATATTGACGCGAGGCGATCGCGAATTGCATTTGATCGAACAGTTGTTTGGAGGCGGGAATCTCGCTATCGGATTGGATGTGAAATTGCACCATCTTGGTTTGGGGGGTGATGGGACGCTCGCGAGGGACAGTTATAACTCCATTTTAGAGGGGTTTGAGCTCTGTGGGGAGCGCGATCGCCGCTATCTTGGTATTTTTGTGTGAAGTTTCACGGGTGCGCGAAGCGATTTTTGCTGTCGCACTTGTGAAACTTCGTAGTGTCAAAGCATTTATTTACAGTTTTCATCACTCCAACTTAATTCACATTAAGCGCGATTCATAATTTCAGTTCGCAGTGTCTCATCGCGTTCTGGGGTCGAGTGCATCGCGCAAGCCATCTCCTATATAATTAATACTCAAAACAGTCAAAAAGATCGCCAAACCGGGAAAAATTACGAGATGCGGCGCTTGGGTAATATAATCTTTTGCCTTAAATAACATTTGACCCCAAGTGGGTACGTCTGGCGGAAATCCTAAGCCGAGAAAACTCAGAGTAGATTCGGTAATAATTGCAGTTCCCACAGCAAGTGTCGCTGCGACAATGACGATACTTAGAGCATTGGGGAGGATATGTACCCAAATAATACGACGCGGGTTGGCACCGAGCGATCGCGCGGCGCGAACAAAGTCCATTTCTTTGATTTGCAAAAAATTCGCCCGAACTAAGCGCGCAACGGCCATCCAGTTGAGCGAGCCAATGACAAGGACAATTAAGAGAAAGATTCCGGTTTCCGGCCCCGCGATCGCGCGCGCCGTATCGCGGAATAAGTACATCACTAACAATAATAGCGGTAATTGGGGCAACGATAAAAATAAATCTGTCGCCCGCATTAAAGCCCCGTCAATCCAACCGCCGTAGAAGCCGGAAACTGCACCGACAGCCGTTCCCAAGCTCACCGCAACTGCCATCGCCGCTACGCCAACAGCTAGGGAAATACGTCCCCCAATGAGGAGGCGAGCGAGTTGATCTTGTCCGAGATCGTTTGTGCCAAAAGGATGTTCCCAACTTGGCAGAACCATCGAGCGACTAAAATCGATTTCGCTAATTGAAACGGTATAAAATAAAGGACCAATGAGGACGGCAGCGAAAATTAATCCCAAAATAATTGCGCCCACAACTGCCATTTTATCTCGACGAAAGCGTCGCCACGCATCTCCCCACAGCGTTCTCGAATTTGTCATTAGTTATTAGTCATTTGTCATTTGTCGTTTGTCATTAGTTATTTGTTTTCGAGCCTACAATCTAAAACCTAAAACCTAATTTTCATAATCGTAACAGGATATCCGGACCGTGACTGTCAGTTCCGCAGGTTTTAAAAAGGTTGTAGCGATCGCTTAATTTCTCAATGGTTCGAGTTTGGGGAAATGTGGGCTGCCAGGGGTTCGTTTTGCGGTAGGCATAGTAGGTTTCTACGCCGTCAATTCCGGCTTCCGCTGCTGCTGTAACGAGCTTTTTTGCTGGCTTTTTGTAGCGCGCGGGATGAGCTAAAACGGCTAGTCCTCCAGCTTGATGAATGGCTTCGATGACGCACTTTGCCTGTGCTTTGTCTCCTTGGGGTTCGCCTCCTTGAAGATAAGACGCGATCGCGCTATTGTTGGGGTCGAAGGCATAGCCTAAAATGTGGACGGTGACTTCGAGCAAACGAGCTGTGATTTCGACTCCAGTCCACAAGCGAGGTAGGGAGTAATCGCCGTAGCGCGATCGCATTTCGTCCAACCAAAGTTGGGCGGCGTTGTATCCGCTGACGGTATGATGGTCGGTAATCGCCAAACCTTGTAAGCCGATTTTCGCGGCTTGCTCTATCAGGGTTTCGGGTTTGAGTTGTCCGTCCGAGCAACGGGTATGGAGGTGGAAGTTGTAAGAGTACGGACAACTATCGGGTGCAATGGTTTCCCAGACTCGCTCGAGGGCATCTGCATCTCGGGCTGCGGAGGGAATTGAAGCTAAAGCGCGAGCGGTGTTGATTGCCATGAGTGCTGCGTTGATAAACTAGGGGGTTCGCGATCGCATCTAGTGCGCCGCTTTTCGGTTCTAGCGGGAAATATTGCAAATCGTTAACTTTCATTTCAACTGTAACACAAATGTCTCGATGCGAACTCTACCTTCGGTCGGTTAAAAGTATTATTAAATTGGATTGATGAATTTGGGAAAGCTAAAGCCTTCGCGTACTTGCTGCGGTCGTGCTTAACTTCTTAATTTACTCAATAATTGTAAGAGCGTAGGGGTTGCGAGGAACACTCTGAAACTCATATCCTAGGACTTTAGCTCGAGGAAAATCAGGTAGTTCTCGAACAATAGCTCCCTTGGCAGCAGCAATTATCCACACTGCATTATTGGGTTTTTGAGAAAGAGAGATAGGATAAGCCAAAGGTGCGGGTACAGAAAAAGTCCAGTCAATTATCTCTACCGGCAGTTTATAGTCGAAGGCAAAACGGACAGCCGCGCTATCCATAACGTAAGTTTTGTTGGGATAAGTGCTAACGAATTTTTGAACTTCACGATAGGTTACGTCAGAGCCTTTACTAGAACCTAAAATAGAAATAATACTCAAGCTATTATTAACCGCGAAGACAACAATACATAGAAAAGATAAAATTATTTTTTTCGTTTTCTGTAATTGGATTTCTGACCATATTAAAATAACTCCAGTCCAGCAAAAGAAGCTAAAGATGCCAACAATTGTACTCACGTAAACAAAGAAATTTAAACAGAGAGCAATATTTAAAGTGGTTAAAACTACTTTTAGTTTTCGAGAAAACTTTTCTTTTTTCAAAAAGACAAAACAACATAATATAGTATAAATGCTGAAAAGAGAACCATGAATAATTTTTCCATAACCTATAGAGACTATCCAGAGAGCTGCGGGGATAACCTCCGTTATGGGCTGTCTGCGAAAAGAAGAGTGCCATGACAGATCGGACAAAAATAAACCCAGTTTAAAATCAATACATAGCAAGAAAAGAAGGAATATAACAATGATTGCCCCAAGTAACGAAAGCGCTCTTACTGTTATATACCTATTCTGGACTTTTTTTGAAATAAAATTGTGACAAAGAATGGCACTAGCAAAAGGAAAAGAGTATGTAATCGTAATGGGAGCTGACAGTAAAGCCGCTCCCAAAAAGCAAAAACCAAAAAAGTATCTAAAAACTCGATCGCGGCATAAAAACCAAAGTCCAACTGCTAAATAAGCCATCCCCAGTGCATCCTGCCGGAACCCCATACTTGACATCCAAAAACTGAAAAACAGAGTTACACCAAAAGAAGTCGTTTTTGAGAAATCATAGTGCTTTAAAATCAAAGCAGCAAAACTAGAAAAAACACAGTAGCAAATACAATTAAATAGTAGAAAACTTCTTGTTGAAATTCCGAAAAATAATAACCAACCTGCTAGAGTGTACTGATGAAAGGGGGGTTGAATAAAGAAACGCTCTATAAGACGTTCGTCCCACCAAGCTAGCCAAGGATTAACAAATTCTCCACTTTCAACTAAATTAATAGCGGCTCCGGTGAAAGCTAAATCATCGACACTAGGAGGAGGATAACCTAAAAAGTAGAGTAAAAGCCAAAAAATGATAATTGGAGTGATAACCGCGAGATAAAAGTTGTTATTTTTTTTTGTCATTATCTTGGAATTTTAGAGAGATAATATTTTCCCCTTTACGGACTCGTTTTATAGTATAGTCGCTTAACAGAAACAGGAATACTGGGTCTAAATTAACGACGCGGTTTATCTTCAAAGTCTCCGGCGATCGCTCCATCTGCAACAAATTCCCTATTTTAAAACCCTAAATCTTGATTTAAACCCACTTTATCAAATTCAAATATAAATTGCAATTTTTTTTCGCGATCGCAGGCCAGAGCTTCAATCGCGCTCATTCGTTATTCGTTATTTATTGGTAAAGAGCGAGCAAATTGCTGTAAAACTTGAGAATAACGCTTCCCGGCAACCCAAACTAAATCATTATGGTTTGCACCCTCTACCCAAAATGAATATTTAGGATTTGGTGCGGCTTGAAAAAGTTGTTGTCCGTGGGACAATGGAATAGTTGTATCTTCAGTTCCGTGGATAATTAGAACAGGACAATTAATTTCGGAGATTTTGTCGAGATTGCGGAACTTATCAAAGGGAAATAGCGGGAAAGGAACAACCACGCGAAACGCTTGGGTAAAGGTACTTTCTAAAATCAACCCAGCCAAAGGTTGTTGCGAAGCGAGATGCACAGCAGAACCGCCGCCAACAGAACGTCCGTAGGCAATAATTTGTTGGGAAGGAATCTGTAGTTTTTGGGTTAAATACAAATAAGCGGTATCGATATCTTCGTAGGCATGGCGTTCGCTAGCTTGTCCCTCGCTAGTCCCATAACCGCGATAGTCGTAAGCAAAGACGCTAAATCCTGCATTGTATAAAATCTGAATAATGGGTTCGATGTCGCCTAAATCTTCAGCATTGCCGTGGACATAAAGCAGCGTGTAAGTTGCAGTGGGATTGAAAAGATAGCGCGCCGAAATTTTGTCTCCGTTAGGGACGCTAAGCTTGAGAATTTCTGCCGTGTCCGAGTAACTCGCGGGTTGAGGGATAAAAATCTTGCGATCGGCGGTGAAAAAGACGTACAATGCAACACAAGTGTAGATAAAAACGAGCGATCGCAGTAAGCGCCACAAACTCCACTCGCCTACTAAGAGCCGTTTCAGCCGAGTTTTATTCATTTTCCTGCTACCGATAGATGAAATGCGACCTGAAAATAATGCGACAATGAAAAGGTAAGGAAACCCAACAAGCAACCATGACTCAAAGACAAACCTGGGATGCGGGTAGATTTCTTAAAACTATTACCTTTTTCGATATTTTTCCATTCCTCAATTTTATT
>JAXHVQ010000056.1:15176-18081 GCA_034189065.1 Cyanobacteriota bacterium | reverse complement strand
CGGACGTATTCGATGCAACTTATGTTGAGTAAATTTGAATATGACGGCGCGTTGAATCCTCAGTTTACGCCGGGACATTTTGAATTGCAACTAGAATCGATTAAAGCTTACGGACATCGACCTACGTCAAAGTTGATTTTAGTGAGTTTTGGCGATACAATGTTGGAAGAAAAGATTCGAGAAAGCGGGCTGAGTTATACAATTGTTCGCGCTGAAGGGAAGAAGGCTGAAGCGATCGCGCAATTATGCGCCCAAGCGATTGATTCTCCCGATGCGGTGAATCGAGTCATAGAAACAGAATCGCTTTAGAGAATGTCGCGAGCGGAATTGAGATCGCCCATTAATAACCTCGCAGCAATCGGAAAACTCGGTTTATGTAGCTTTGTTGAATTAAATTCTCTGAAGATATTGATAACTTTCATTTTTGAAGCAATCCAATAGTTCAATTAATTTTCTGAGGCGATAAACTGATTCGACTGAAGGCGATAAACTATCGAGACGGTCTAGAACTTTTTTTGTTTCTTCAACGATGGTTTCGTTGAAAAAGTCAACGAACTGGCTACGGGTTGATTTCTTGAGTTCTACCAAAGGAATTATTATTTCTTCCTCGTCAATAATAACTCGAGTCGAGCAATCTTTTCCAATCTGTGAAAACTTACTTCTCGCTAGCCACTCTAAAAAAGCTTCAGCAACTTCAATGCGTTCTGCCGGTTCTTCTGCATCAGTATAAAAACTAATATCCAACATTGATTCAATCTTCCTAATCGCATTTTATTCCAAATCCTGCTTAGGAACATTTTCAGCCCAAGCAATTCCAGATTGGTCGAATAATTGTTTTGCTGGTTTGGAAATTCGAGCTGTGGTAATGACACCAATAATTGTTCCTTTTTGAATCATTTTCTTTGCATCTCCTGAATCAATATATCGGGTCTTTATTTCGATGTGCGGTTCTTCCATCGCTCTAAGGATTCGATCGCTGCTGAATCTCTTTAATCGTTTCTCTCACTCGATCTACATCAATGGGATTGATGATTAAAATATCTCCTTTAGAATCAGTGAATTTGGTTTCCTGGCATTCAATTCCGGCTTGACGCAATTCTTCTATAACTAAATTCTTGATATCTCTGTGGAGTTGAATCTTAGCGATAATTTGGTCTTCAGCACTCACTGTATTAAAATCGTTTTATTTCCTGAAACTAGAACGAGAAGCAGGCGGTCTCCGGACTTCGAACTTACGAGGTTTGAGTTGCTGTGCATTTTCCTGGAGATAGGTCTCCAAGTCTTCTAAGGCAACTTCCACGGTTTTGCCTTCCTTGAGATAAACGGTAGCCATTGAGCTTTTCTTGTTACTTGGTGTATTTCTTTATTTTAACGGCAACTCGTAACCTGGAGAAATGAGAAGCGATCGCGCGCCTCATTTCCAACGCGATCGCCTCTCCTCATCCCCTAAAAGAAAGAACCGAACCACTGCAATATAAACCGTTCCACTGCCCAAGGATATCCTTCTCTTTGAGGGCGTTTCTCCGAAGAAGTGGGACTTTGTACTTCTCCAACCGACGGATTTTCCTCCGCCGAATTCAACAACTCCTGCCAAGAATTCAACACAACTTGCAACGGTTGGGGAAACTGTTGGGTTTCGTAGTCTGCGTAGCGCATGACCCCTTGACGAGAACTCAACGCGACCTCGATAATATCGGCAGAACCCGTAGGCGGTGGAAAACTGAGGCGATCGTATTGCGAGAAACGTTGTTGTCCGAGAACCTGTTGAAACTTCTGCACCTGTTGCGGAGAAACCCAGCGGGTTTGTATTCGCCCCGATTGCCCCGTGCGAGTGGTAATTTTTCCCCCTTCCCACAGCATAATCTCTCGAACATCCCCCGTAATTCCCCCAGCAGAAACGGCGCGGAATATAGCGTCTCTCGGCAGAGGAGGCGGCGATTCCCTTGGGGAAAAGGAAATCGGCTCGATGGCGCTACTATTGCCCTGCAAGCGACTCTCTGGGACATTTAAACGCACGTCCGAGCCGTCGCCATTGGCGTGGTAAACTAAAACATTATCTTGCCCTTCCACCGTCACCCGCCATCCCGAAATCGCAATTTCCGGACAAGCGCGGCGATCGCTGTAAATCCCCAAACACCCATCCCACGCGCGGCGTTGTGCGGCGGTAATGCGCAGTCTGGCAGCTTGCACAGTTTGACGCGCGGCGGCATTGAGAACAGCCTTTACCACTGCCTCGGGCAGTTCCGAGTTCTCCTCGGCACCGGGACGATTGAAACGACTGACATCGCCATTCAAAAGCAGATCGGAACCATCTTGGTTGGTATGATACACCAAAAGGCTATTTCTCCCTTCAACCGTCACTTGCCAGCCGGGAATGCCCACTTCGTTGCACAATTGGCCGGGATTCGCGTAAACGCCCAAACATCCATCCCAAAGTCGCGAAACCGCTCGAGTTATCCGCAGCGAGTTTTCTGGAAATCCTGTATCGCGTGCGGCAGCGTCTAGAACCGCTTCTCGTACCGATGCTGGCAACACATCCACCCCATTGTCCAAAAGAACCGTATCGCCGCGCTCGTCGGTACGATAGACTAGCTTTTGGTCGTTCGCACCCACCGTCACCAGCCATCCCTCGACTAACGCTTGGGTACAGACGCGATCGGGCAACTCCAGTCCCAAACAACCATTGGGCCATGTCTGCGGTCGAGCGTCAAGAATTTCTAGTTCGTTGCCAGGGGTTCCCAATAATTGGGCTGCCTCTCGTTTAACGGCATCGGCGACACCTTGAGGCAAAGGGTTGGGGTTATTTGAGGTGTCGGTTTCGAGATAGACAGTACTGCCGTCGCTATTGGTTCGATAGGTTAACTCTCGGTTCCCCGCACGAACGTCCACAAGCCATCCTTCCGTT
>JAXHVQ010000056.1:0-15076 GCA_034189065.1 Cyanobacteriota bacterium | reverse complement strand
TTCGAGTTCGGGACTCCAACGGCGGACTGCCCCAAATGCACCGTCGTATACTGCACTCCACGTGCCTGTTTCTGCTCCTTCGCCGAAGAAGAGATAGCGTCCCCCCGATTCGGTTATAATTTCTTGGCAGGAGTGTTGATTAAATCCTTCGAGTCGAACGGTTTCGGGGCCTTGACCTTTGATGTAGCGATTGACTTGAAGGGTGAGTATTGCTCCATCGACTCGAGTCACGGTTCCGTCAAAGACGTAGGGCGTTTGACTGACTCGCTGTTCGATGGCCATTGGCTCGCTGCCCGGGACGGGAAGGCAAGCAGAAGCGGGTTTTGCTGCTGCAATTGATAATGCGATCGCGGCCAAAAGACCTGCTCCTAACCATTGGAGTCGTTTGGGAGATGATACGATAAAGTTCGTCATAAATCTGAAATATCGGGAACTCGGGCATTAGGGCGCAAAAAACAACGGGAGTCCAGCCTAATCCCTAACGCCTTGTACCTTACGCGACGCAAATGAGGCAAGAAGGTTTCTAGAGCAAGAGCCGCCCAGCCTCTTGCAAATCCCTCTCGATAAATACTCCACATGGCAGAGAAGGATTTTTGCCAGTAGCGCTACGCTGTAGCAAGATGAAGCTCATTTTTAAGAAAATATTCGGGCTCGTGTTGCCTCAATTCTAAAGAAAATGTAAAGTAGAAGCATTCTTGTACTGCGCATTATCCCAAAAGGCGAAGTATTGAGGTCAGAGAAAGGCGATCGCGTTTTTTGTCAAGACTTCAACGCCTTGATGTAATTTCCGCGCGCCCTGTTAATCAAAACGGCTTTTATGAAAAATATTTGCTTCACCGCCTGCGAAACGGTAGAAATTGTCGTTGACGAGCCAGAAATTCCCGTCAGCCATTATCTGCGCCAGCCTCAACGGTTAGTTCGCGCGATCGCGGATTCCCGACTGATGACTCCCCTCCCCAAGGATCGGTATCGCCTACGGATGCGCGCGCTCAATTTCATGGAGATCTACGAAATTCAACCGACTGTCATTCTCAAAGTCTGGGCAACGAGCGAGGGAACTGTTCGCCTGCACTCCGAGTCCTGCGAAATTCGCGGTGTCGATTACATTAACGATCGCTTTTCTCTCGATCTCGTCGGCAAACTTGCTCCCCGACAACGGGACGGGAAGACCTATCTTGAAGGAAGGGCAGACCTCAGCGTTACCGTAGATTTACCGCCTCTCCTTTGGCCCACACCCGCGCCTTTACTGGAAGTGGCGGGAAACAGCTTGCTCAAAAGCGTTTTAATACGGATTAAACAGCGTCTTTTGGGTCAACTACTTGCCGATTATCGCCAATGGTCTCGCAGTAACAGCGAGCCCAAATCAGCCCCTCGAGTTGGGAATGTTTGGACGGGTTGAATGGGTCGATCTTTCAATTGTGTTCTGCATAAACTTTAGGGAAGAAAAAATTTTGGTATAGGAAACAGCATCTATTCCAAAAACTCAACAAATATCATGAAAAATACATAAAGGAATGGACGCGATCGCCTAAATTTAGCTTAAACTAACCAGTAGGAAAGGAGAGGTTTAACTCTCTTCCCCAAAACGCCAACTCGTTCTCTCTCTTCCCCAAAACGCCAACGCCAGGGCATCTAAACAGATTATGTTCATTTACTACGATTTTCAGCGCGGAAGCGACCCGAAAACTCAAAAACCCTGTTACATTTTTTTTTGCAAGCAAACTCAATTTGGCAATAAGCGGTTTTTTTTAGTGATTTGGAATGCAGAGCGAGAGGCTGCAAAAAATCAAGCTCAATGTTGCTTGGATTTACTAACATTTTTCTACAGCGACAACTACTATCAAGAACTGGGCAACGACGGTTTCCATGTTGCGCAAATTTCAGAGGTTATCGAGAAGTGGGGCGATCGCAGTACAATTAATGCGATGACAACTCTGAGATTGAACGGGTTACTCAAGTACGTGCCGCTCGTTCCTCCCCACGAGCGAACCGCACAAAAAAATATCCTAGAAAAGCGGGGTATTTCCCTAAAAACTCCCGCCAAAGCGATGGTATAAACGGTCCATTGCTCGCTGTCTACTACCCGCTTTCAGAAACGCGGCACGGGCGAAACGACAAGCGATGTTGGGGCGAAGGGCCGTGTTGCTGCAAGGCTAAGCAATGGCGCGGCGTACCGTACCCCTTATTGGCGACTAAATCGTAATGGGGGTATTTCTCGGCTAGACGCATGACTAAATCGTCGCGCCAGACCTTCGCTACGATTGAAGCAGCAGCAATAACCAAAGATTCGCGATCGCCTCCCACTAAAGTCCTCTGAGACACCGACAAATCAGGCACGGGGAAGCGACCATCTACCAAACAGACCTCCGGGGGGGGCTTCAGCTTGACAACAGCGCGCCTCATCGCCAACAAAGAAGCCTGTAAAATATTCACGCGATCGATTTCTTTGGCCGTCGCAAACCCAATTCGAGTATCAATTGCCGCTCCTTTAATCATTTGAGCCAAAGCTTCCCGCTTCTTCGCCGAAAGTTGCTTGCTATCGGTCACTCCTGCAAGAGCCAACTCCTCCCAAGCCGACCGAGGGAGCAAAACCGCCGCAGCCACCACCGGTCCGAACAAGCACCCTCGTCCCACCTCGTCCACTCCAGCAACTCCTCGTCCGGTGTCAGCAAAAGTCAGAAAGGGATCGATACGCGCTCCGCCGACCCCGTTCCAACTCCTTTTTGTCTTTTTCCTCCTCATTTCATTTGATTGAATGTAACCGCATCAATGCGCTACGACTCTCGCGCCGAAGAACGGCGACGACGGCGGCGAACGACTAAACCAGAGCGGTCCTCGCCATCGTCACCATCGCTATCCAAATCGTCATCCTCGTTTGAGTTTTCCAGCGTCTGTACGACCTCAGAGGTCGAACTTTCGTCCTTGGCAACAGGCTCCTCCTCCTGACTTTGCTCGCCCTCTCCGCTCTCCTTCACCGAAACAATTACGGATTTGGGGTCTTTGACCTCGCGCTCGACCCGAACTAAGGGAGACACGCCCATCAGCGCATAAATATCCTGTTCGAGCGGAGTCATTTCCACCGCCACTTTCTCTGGCACCGGACTCTCTACGCGCGAGCTACGACTTAAAGGCCTTCTCTCGATAATCGTATTGTTCTCCCGAGAGTCGCTTTCGGGTTCTTCATCCAAATCGTTTTTATAGGGAAAACCGGGCTTGGTTTTTCCGTTGGTTTCGGTTCCATTAATCCGGCGACGGCGGCGGCGACGACTGTTGGAACCTTGCTCTTGGTAGTTGGGATGGTGAAGTAAATCCATATCCGAATTCTCCTCTTCGCTCCCCAAGTCAAGCTCTTCTTCGGGTTCGCTTTCGCGTCGGTCGGGTAACTTCAATACGGGAGTGACGACGGGTGTGGCGATTGGCGTTTCGGCTTCTTCTGGATGCTCTCCGGGCAGGCGAACTAAATGTCCCAAACCATTGCAGGTGGGACAGACTTGACCGAATAATTCGTAAATATTTTTGCCCTGACGCTTGCGGGTTAATTCTACCAGGCCCAGTTCCGACAGTTGGGCGATTTGCGGTCTGGCTTTATCGGCTTTGAGTGCTTTGTTAAAGTTGTCGAGGAGTTCGAGTTGGTCGCGTCGCGAGTCCATGTCAATGAAGTCGATGATAATCACCCCTCCAATATTGCGCAGGCGCAGTTGACGGGCAATTTCTTTGGCGGCTTCGTTATTGGTCCACAATACGGTTTCGCGGGAGGTGGCCGAGCGCGTGAAGGAGCCGGAGTTGACATCAATGACGGCGAGCGCTTCGGTGGGTTCAATAATTACATAGCCGCCCGAGGGGAGATCGACTCTGGGCTTGAGGGCTTCGCGAATGGCTGCGTTGACGCGGAAGTATTCTAAAATGTGTTGGCGATCGCGATGATGGTCAATTAATAACCCTTCTGGCATCCGTCCGCCGCTCCAGCTCATCAGTTGTTGTTTGACTCGCTTGACGGCGTAGCTGGAGTCTACCACGATGCGATTGACATCGGCTGAGTAAATATCCCGCAGGACTCGTTGGATAAAGTCGTCGTCTCGGTTGAGTAAGCCGGGGGGTTTGATGGTATTGGCCTGATTTTGAATGTCTTCCCACTGTTTTTGTAGGAATTCCAGGTCTTCGACAATGGCCTCTTCGTCTTTCCCTTCGGCTTCGGTGCGCACTAATACGCCCATGCCCGGGGGCTTAATGAGAATGGCTAGGGCTCTTAGACGCGATCGCTCGTTTTCGTTTTTGATGCGCCGCGATAAGTTTACGCCTCGTCCGTAGGGCATCAATACTAAATAGCGACCGGGCATCCCGATTTTTCCTGTCAGTCGAGGGCCCTTATTGCCGGTGGGTTCTTTCATCACCTGCACCACCACCGTTTGCTGTGGGGTCAGGAGTTCGACAATTGAGCCGGAAGTACGGCGCAGGCGCAACGGACCGAGGTCGGTGACGTGCATAAACCCGTTGCGTTCGGCATCGCCGATGTTCACAAAGGCTGCATCAATGCCGGGAATCACGTTTTCTACCGTGCCGAGATAAATATCTCCCACTTGTTGATTGCCCGTCGCGACGACTAATTCCTGAACCCGATCTTCGCTAAAAACGGCAGCAATGTGGTTTTTCTCTGCAATGATAATTTGCTTTGGCATTCAATTTCCTCAAAATTCTTTCGTTCGTTTTGAGCATCCGCGCGTCGCACTCCAAGAAGCGATCGCGCCGCAGCGGCGTGCTTTCAACGGGGGATAAATTAACAATGGGCGCGAGTCGTTACTCTAAATCGATCTCCCGGCTCGAGAACTATCCAAGCACGACCGAAGCGATCGGATTTCTTCAAATTGGATTGGGGGTATTGCCAGCTCGATTCTTGGCTGTTGCCCCTTTTGTTCCCAAACATAAGAGTGGGCGGAAGTGAGGGTGTACGGATAAAAAGCGATTTCGGCTGGCTGCGGCGCGCCTCTTTCGACCGCCGCACAGCTACCGGAAACTGCCCTTGCTCCCTCGCACAACCGCTCTCGGTTGTGATGACCATTATTATATCGCGCTGCGACTTAAACGGTTCATTGGCTTGTCTTGCCTGACTTTGGTTATGGGTTTGAGCGGATGACATCTTACCCATCGAACTCCTATGCAGAACGGGAAACATTTGTCAAGGACGATTTGAAACCATGACTTTGGCGAAGAGACTCGACAGTGGCGATAACCGCTTGCGCCACGGTGTCGATTTCTGCTTCTGTGGTCAAGCGCCCCAATCCAAATCGCAGGGAAGCATAGGCAAGGGGTTCCGGGCGACCCAAGGCCCCGAGCACGTGGGAGGGTGCTGTTGCAGTGGAGGAACAAGCCGAACCCGACGACACCGCAGCTACCGATCGAATTCCCAGCAGGAGTGCGGAACCATCGACTCCTTCGACGCTTATATTCAGGTTCCCCGGCAATCGTTGAGTGCGATGGCCGTTGAGATGAATTCCCCCAAGGGGTTTGACTGCTTCCCAGAGTCGCTCCCTGAGTTGAAATAGGCGCTGGGACTCTGTTTCCAGCTCCGCCACTGCCAGTTGGACCGCTTTGGCGAATCCGACAATTTGGGGAGGACAAAGGGTTCCCGATCGCAATCCCTTTTCCTGTCCGCCGCCGCGAATTTGGGGGGCGAGTTTCACCCTGGGATTGCGCCGACGAACGTAAAGCGCGCCGATGCCTTTGGGTCCGTAGACTTTATGGGCGGTTAAAGACATCAAGTCGATGTTCATTTCCTCGACGTTGAGGGGAATTTTGCCAATGGCTTGGGCTGCATCTGTATGAAATAGGATTCCCCGCTCGCGACAGAGGGAACCTATCTCCGCGATCGCTTGTAATACGCCAATTTCGTTATTGGCTGCCATCACTGATACTAAAATCGTATCCGATCGCAAAGCTTCCTCCACCCGATCGAGATCGAGCAATCCATCCGCCTCGACGGGCAGGAATGTCACTTCAAATCCCAACTGTTGTAAATACTTACACGGATCGAGGACAGCGCGATGTTCGGTTTGAACCGTTACGATATGCCTGCCTTTGCTAAAATAAGCCTCCGCTGCGCCCGCAATGGCTAGATTATTAGCCTCCGTTGCCCCACTTGTAAAAATAATTTCTTCTGGCGCGCACCCAATCGCTCGTGCAATTGTCTCCCTCCCTTGCTTAACTCCGGCTTCGGCTTCCCATCCGTAGCTGTGGGCGACACTGGACGGATTGCCAAAATACTCGGTAAAGTACGGCAGCATCGCCTCAAGGACTCTGGGGTCTACGGGGGTGGTCGCGTGACCGTCGAGGTAAATGAGACGTTGAGACATAAAGGCAAGCGCTAACAACAACGGGCAGATTTTAGCTCTGCCTTGTCATCATATGATACCTAAAAAAAACTCAGAGTTGCGAATTTTCGGGGGACGCGATCGCCCCCCTCGAATCCATTGACACCGACAGCAGGTCTCGAGCCAGTTTAGCTCCACTCGGAGCGCCCTCAATCGTTGCCATAAGACTCGCTCCCCCAATCAACAGCAAATATTGCTGTGAAAAGGACGCAGGATCGCGCACGTTGGCTTGAGAGGCGAGAGCCATAATATAAACGCGGATCGCTTCTCTGAGCTGCACTGAGACTTGATGAGCTGGGTGAGAAGCATCGGCAATTTCTAAAACAGCGTTGATGAAGGGACAGCCCCGAAAATTGGGTTCGGCATACCAGGCTTGGAGAACGTCGAAGGTTGCGAGCAATCGTTCTTTCGGCGTGTTTCCTTTATCGGAAACCGCGTCCTTAAACCACCGCAACCATCCCTCTGCTCGATATTTCGCGACTTCCTCAATCAATCGGTCTTTTGAGGGAAACCAGCGGTAGAGCGTTCGCTTGGCTACGCCGGACTCAGCAATCACCTCATTGATGCCCACGTGCTGAATTCCCTTTTGATAAAACAGTTCAGAAGCCGTTTCTAAGATTTGTTGTCGTGCCAGACTTGATTCAGCGGTCATTATGTTAAAGAAGTAGACAACGTTGTCTCCATCAGGTTATACTAGCACCAATTGGAAGTAGACAAAGCTGTCTACTTAACAAATAAGTGTTGGAGAAGCGACCTATGGAATTTACAATTCATTCCCTCAAAACTGCGCCGGAAGCCTCGAAAGAGGCGCTAAGTCATGCGAAGGAGACTTTTGGTATGATTCCCAATTTGGAGGGGGTTTTGGCTGAAGCCCCAGCAGTTCTGAAAGGCGGAATGGCATTGTGGGACTTGTTTGAAACGACTAGTTTTTCTGCGATCGAGCAGCAAATCATTTATCTGACAGCGAATTACGAAAATGACTGTCGCTACTGCATGGCAGCTCATTCCGGGTTAGCCAAAAAGGTTGGGATGGCTCCTGAAGACATTGAGGCACTTCGTAACGGAACTCCTTTGGCAAACCCAAAATTAGAAGCATTGCGGGTATTTACTCGGCGCACGATCGCAGCTCGAGGTTGGGTGGAGGAGCGAGAAATTGAAGAGTTTATACAAGTAGGTTACACAAAGCAACAAGTTCTAGAGGTCATTTTAGGAATTGCCGCTAAAATTATTCACAACTACACAAACCATATCGCAAAGACACCACTCGATCGCGCATTTCAACCGTATGTTTGGTCAAAATCCTCAGAAACTGCACAAACAGACTAATTTTAAGGGTTTTTCTCCAGAACCAGTAACCCACCGTTCTTAGCCAGACAGAATTTGCGATCGCGCGAACTATTTCCTGGAGTCAAATTACGAACAGCGAACCAAACGGTGAGAATTCAGCCAACAAAGGCGACACTTTATACCGCGATTCGCCAACAATTGACTGACGAAGAAATAACCGCCGTTCAAGTTCTAGGATTGGAACATATTGCAAATCTCGACCGACTGTTGGCGGCAACCGATCCGGTACGAGAGGAGTTTCGTAATTCTTTTTCGTTTCCTTTAATTATTTGGGTCAATAATAATGCTAGGGGTTGGTGGTGTTGGTTCCCGAAACGCCGGAGGATCGCTATCAGTTGTTGCACGATTAAGTAGGTGGGCATAAATAAACATTACAACCCAGAATCCGAAACTGAAGCTGAAAGCCAGCTACAAAGAGGGTTTCATGATTTTGGATTCGGTCGCTATTTTGCGAATAATTGCGCCCGCCTACTTATTTGGTGCGGTTTATTCGGGAACAGCAGGAGCCGAAAATTCAGGAAGCGATCGCGCAGTTGGAGCGGGAAAAAGAAAAGGGGAAACAGTTAGAGCGGAGTTTGCAGCAGGTACGGGGCGAGATTAAAGTTGCGGAACGCACGAAGCAGAAGTTGACACGAGATAATCGTAAAGCAAGGCTATGGGTGCAAATTAGTTCCGTTGCGGCAAGCGCTCTCCTGTTGGTGGGGGGACGGGGTGACGGGGTGACGGGGTGATGGGGTGAGAGTTTTGTAGCAAGATTTAATAAACGCGAGTTTGACGATCGCCTTGCCAAGGGTTAAGAACTGAGATTCTGATATTCGAGGCGCAGGTGTTTGACGGGATTTGTCTCGCCTTCAAAGAAAATGTAGCGATCGCGTTCCCTCAATCCCTGTTGTTGAAATTGCGATAATTCTACCTCAGATAAAGCCCAAGGCGGTCCGTCGGGTTCGTCTTCGGTATCCCGAAAGCGCGTAACGATTAACAGGGTTCCTCCCGGTGCGAGTAGGGGGACAATGGCGGCGACAACGGCGGTGCGAATGTTGAGGGGTAAGGCTTGAATATTGCGGACTTCGAGGACAAAATCGAAGGCTCGATGCCAAGCGGGGTCGAGATTGAGGAGATCGGCGACTTGGTAGCGAACGGAGGATTCGGGAAAGCGCTGCTGGCACCAGGCGATGGCGGTGGGGGAAATATCGAAGGCGGTGACTTGAAACCCCCGCTGGGAAAGCGCTTCGGCATCGTCTCCCAACCCGCAGCCAATAACGAGGGCGGTTTTTCCTTCGCCGCTGGGGTTGTGGGTTTCGAGCCAGTCTCCAACGGCGGGATAAGGCGTTAGGCGCGCCCACGGGACATTTTGGGTATCTCCTTCGGCTTCGGCGTACAGGGTTTCAAACCAGGCTGAGGGAGTGGAGGCCGCGATCGCTTCGCTGGCTAAACGCTTGACTTTTTGCCGTAGTTGTGGGGGTTGTTGTTCAAACATCGCGTTTTTATTTGGGTTGTAAAATTCTAGCTTCGGAAGAATGGAAGAATAGGAGAATGAGGGAATGGGAGAATGGGAGAACGGAGGGACAGCGAATCGTCGCGCGACGAGCGGTTCCTATTTTAACTTCTTTTACTCGCCCACGCTTGATGTAAATTAAGGTTGGAGTGTTTCTCCATAAGGCAGAAAGCAATAAGATGAACCGTCCTAAAATCCTCAATCCCGACGAAAATTATACTTTCAAAAAATACTTTGAGCTAGCTTATGATATTGAAGATATTTTAGCCGACTTAGACTGCAAACTCGATCGCGCGTTTCTCGAACTTCCGACAGCCAGTTTTCCTTCCGACCTAAACGAACTTCACCAACAACTATTAGACGGAATGCAGTATGTGAATATCTCCAGCGAACAGGCGAGGCGAGAATTTTTAATTGCACCCATTGTTCGGCAAATCTGTCGCCAAACAAAAAAGCGAGTTCGCATTGAGTATCCCATTACAGTTAACAATTGGCTGAAAGGAACTTTGGATTATTATTTTCAAGATTTACTCGTTATTGAAGCAAAGCGAGATAACCTCGATAAGGGTTTCACTCAACTTGCCGTCCAACTCATCGCTTTAGACCTATGGACTGACTCAGATTGTCCCATTCTTTACGGCGCGGTTACAACGGGAAATGATTGGCGCTTCGGCGAATTTCATCGGCAACAGCGGAAAGTTATTCAGGATATTAAACTTTACCGCGTTCCCGAAGAACTCGAAGTATTAACAGGTATTTTAATTCAACTGGTGAGCTAAAATTATTCATTATTCATTATTCATTATTCATTATTCATTATTCATTATTCATTATTGCCGAACCCAACGCTTGCCAATCGCGAATTGCCTTTTCCGACCACAACCAATTATTACTAAGTGCCTCACTTTGGAAGTTTACAGGGTCTTGAGTAATAACCAACTGGCGTAATTTGAGAGCTTTATCAATAGGAATGTTTTCAGCGCGATCGCTCTGAGTTGCCGCCATTTGCCGCATAGCCAAAGCTAAACCCGCATAAGTAGTTAACCCCTGTTCGTCCTGAGTGACTTGCTCCTGGCTCAGTTCGAGAGCATCGGACCAAGCCAAATTCGCGCGCGTGAAATCTCCCTCTTCATAGTAAGCAAAACCCAACGCATTTTGATACAACAGCGAATTCGGTTCCTTTTTCGCCGCCGACTCCCAATAGCGCCGCGCGTCGTCGATGCTGAAATCCGTATTTCCCTGTAGAACCGACTGCCAAGCCACGCGACCTTGTAAAAAGAGGATTTCGGGGTCATCTTGGCGTTCGGTGGGAACGGCATTGAGAACGGCTTGTGCGTACTGCAAGGCATTGCGTTGGGGAGCGAGCAACTCCTCGATCGCGATCGCGCTTTCCTCTAAATTTCCCTGAATCGCCTCTTCGATGGCGCGCGCTGTCAAATCTTCCGTAGAAACGCGGGAAAATTCCGAATTATTCGTCGATTGCGACTGAATTCTTTCGCGCTGTTCCCTCGAACCATTGCCAACAGGCTCGGAAGAATTGCGCCCCAAGATAAACCACCAACCCAAAAACGCGATCGCGCTCAAACCCATTGCGCCGAGGAGAAGCCACACCCACAGCCAGCGGCGAAAGCGTCGAGGCGGCGGCGAAGGCGCGCTCTTCGCCGTTTCCGGGACGGAAGCCTGTGCTGGAACAAGGGGAGCGGTTTGGGGCGCTGGGGGGGATTGGGCGGGAGCCAAATCGCTCATCAAATCGCGAATAAAAGTCTCTTCCTCATTCAACGTTTCCGACTCTGGGCTACTGGCGACCTTTGCCCCATCCAACGGCTCGACTGGCACCAAAAACTCCGACTCGTCTCCCCCATCGCCTGTCCCATCAAAACGCTCTTCTTCCCCCAACAACTCCAAAGGAATCTCATCTTCCTCCGACAACTCCAAAAGCTCGGAGCCCAAAGCCTCTTCCTCCGCCACATCCATCAACATCCCATTAAACCTGGGATGGAGATAGAGAACGGGAAGCGCCCAATACAGTTGATTGGAGCCGTAAGCTGCAATTAAGCCCGCTCGCGTCCTCGAAAGGCTCAAATCGATGGGATAGCCTTGATTGACATTGCGATAAAACAGGCGCGCAAGTGTCTTTGCCACATCATCGGGAATGCGCTCTGCCATTGCCAGAACCGCCGGAATGCCGCACTTCACCAGCGCTTGGGCTAAATTGCGATCGCCTTCTGTCGCGTCGCCCACTGCCAAAGCGGTATCGGCTCCGCGACAGGAGTTAAAGACAGCCAGTTGTACGCCATTATTAGCCAACAATCCCGCCAAATCTTCCCCCGACAGGGTTTCCGTCAGTCCCGTATTGCGATTAACGAGATAAATATCGCCGCCCGAGTCGCCCAAATTGCTGTGTCCGGCGTAGTGAAAGACTTCGTATTGTCCCTGTTCGAGGGCTTGAACCAGTTCCTCGCGTCCCGGGTTCGACAATAAGATCAATTCAATTGGGGGATTGGAGGCTCTCTTCGTGGCGGCGAGTTCGATTTGTAAATCTTCCGCCTCTTGTCGCACATCCAAACTTTCGCGATCGTCCGGCCCCGCGATCGCCATTAAAATTCTTAAAGGGCGATCTTTGACCCGAGCAAACTCAACGGTTGGATTGGGAGTTGGGACGCTAGTTTGATGTCGCGAAAAGGCGATATCCGTTCCCGTCGCCACGGGACGATAGCAGGCGCTCGAACTCTCGCCCTCGCCCGAATGCAGCACCTCCCACGGCAAACGAGGCAACACCGGTCCTTTTAACCCCAAACGCAGGCGTAAGGGCGAACGTTGATAGTGGGCAATGCCTTGGGCTGTAATCCAACTATCGCGCAAACTACCCTGGAATAGAGCATTGTACAACTTTTGACCGAGGGCGATGGGGACCGGAGAAACATCGTCCTCTTGGGGAGAATTGCTCGGCACAAACAGCGGTTCTGCCCCCTGAAACACGCGCAGTAGGGGGTCGTTCATCAATTGGCGCGCCTCTTCGAGCCATTCTTCCACAGACCAAACCACCAACTCTTCGGCGAGGGGTACGCCAGGAGCCACTTTTTCAGTCCGAACGAGATATTGGTTTCGTTCTAGGGGCGTTACGGAGATTTGAAATTCCTGGAACATCCTGACGGTTGGGAAAAACTAACATTACCTCGGTCGGAAAAACCTACGAGACGAGCTTTAGCAAGGGCGCTTTGCGCGCCATCGATAAATCTTTGGCTCGTAGGCTCAATGATGAATTTGGGAACTTATTTGTTTCTTTTGTCGGTTCGGGGCGACTTGAGACATCTCCTCTAAAGACGGGGCCGCGATCGCTTCTGTGATTTTTCGGTTTTTTCTCTAAATTTTCCGGATCGTCCTTTTTAAAGGGAGAAGAGTGAAATGGTAGATGCACCCTGATTTGCTTTCCCTGGCTCACCCCTTTGAGTCGGGGATTTTTTTTGAATTCAGTAAATTCACGACTCTTTCTCTTTTCCTTCCTTACCGGTTGAGTTTCAAGACTTCACCACTTCAAACGAACGAACTTCAAACACCGGACCGGTCATCGCAAAAGTCATTACGTCGTCGCGCACCTGACCTTCTATTTTGACATTTAGTCCCTCCTGTTTCAACTCGGGCGGAGCATCTTTGAGTTCGTAGGTTTCACCAGAAGTCGCGACGAGAGCCCAAGTCCCAGCTCCCAAATCCTTATATTCGATTTTGCCAGTAATTGTCATTTCAGTTATCAGTAGGGGCGGGGTTACCCCACCCGTGGTTATCAGTTATCAGTAGGGGCGGGGTTGCCCCGCCCGCAGTTATCAGTCTTCCCCTTTACAGGTGTTCCGTACTCCCTTGGTGCTATGGAACGCCCCGCTCTAATTCTCATTAGAAACGCTAATTAAGCGCTGGGTTTGCTAGCTAGTGTAGCTAAACCGAAACAAAGTAGCCCATTGATGGCTAAGAAACCGCTAGCAAGCCAACCCGTTCCCAGTCCCCAAACTGCGGGAGATAGGAACGCATAAACGCCCAAACAAGAAGCAACGCCCAAGGTCGTGCCGATCGCGAACCATTTCCATTGCTGATGTCCTAACAATAGAACAATCAGACCCGCCGGAATCAACGCGCTGGCAAAAATTGGATTGAGCATCGTTCCCCCTTGTACGGCATTCCCCCATTCTGGTAGGGAACTGCCCAAAACGCGGAACGGCCATTGGGGTAAGTCGAAAATATAAAAGCCGCGCAGGAAAAAGAGTCCCGAACTGCCAGATAGAAGCCCTCCAAACAGAGACCAACTCCAAGCAAAGGGGAAATAGTGGCGCACCAGAAACGCCAGAAGATAAGACCCCAGCACCATCAAGACTTTCGGCATCAACGCAACGACACCGCCATCGAACCAAAAACGGAGGTTGAGATAGCCGTTATCGCGCAGCCAGCGGAAGAAGTCTTTGAAGCTGATTTGACCTTTGAGAGCCAACTTAACGGCTTCTCCTGCATCTAATTGACCCGCCCCGTAATGGTTGAGGGGGTCTTCGACGCTTTTACGCGCAGACTCTTTGAGGATATTGAGAACTTCTTCGGGATTGTAGTCGCCGGAAGCTTTCACCAACGCAGCTACGCCAGCAACGTGGGGCGCTGCCATGCTGGTGCCTTGGTACCCCACAAACACGGCTTCTCCAGTACGGGGGTCGATGGTATGTTGGATAATTTTGCCCGTGTCGCTGCCTCCGGGGGCTGAAAGGTCAACGCCCGCCCCAAAGTTGGAGTAAGGGGCTTTCTTGCCGCTGGAATCGAGGGCTGAGACGCTGATGACGCGGGGATAGCGGGCGGGATAAGACGCGGAGTTGCGATTTTCATTCCCGGCGGCGGCGATGACGACGACTCCTTTGTCGTAGGCATAGTTAACGGCTTCTTCGAGGAGTTTGCTTTCCCCCGGGCCGCCCAAACTCATATTAATGACATCTGCCCCGTTGTCGGCGGCGAAGCGAATACCTTCGGCAATATCGGCGACGGTTCCGCCTCCCTGACCGAGGACTTTCACGGGCATAATTTTGGCTTCGTAGGCAATGCCGGCGACTCCGAAGCTGTTGTTGGTGGATTGGGCGATGGTTCCCGCGACGTGAGTTCCGTGACCTACGTCATCGGTAGCTTCGACGCGATCGCTGACAAAATCGTAGCCGCGAACGAATTTTGTTTGCTTGAGGTCGGGAACTTGGGTAATACCAGTATCGATGACGGCGACGGTTACGCCAGAACCGTGGGTTTCATCCCAAGCCTGTTCGACGTTGATGTTGTGCAAGTTCCACTGCTTGCTGTAGTCGGGGTCGTTAGGCGGGGTGAAGGCCTGATAAATATAGTTGGGTTCGATTGATTCTGTAACCCGTTTTAATCCCGATTTTCTAAGGGCTTTGAGCGTTGAAGTGTCCCCTTCGAGGATGTAAATTTGGTCTGAGTTGGAAAATTCGCTGTTGAGGCGGGGGATAAGGTTATATTCGCGCGCGATCGCGGCGACATGCTGTTCGACTTGTACCGGAATATCTTCGCGGAAGTCAACGACAATGGAATCGAACTCGCCTCGGGCGGCTAAACCTTTAAAGTTAAACAGGGCAAACCCCAGCCCAACCATAAATAAGCAAAATAGCAAAAACTTTTTCATAACTCCTACATTCCATAGGGTGTATCGAGCGCCAGTTGTTTACTACGATAGCTCATCGACAACTAAGATGGGCCGATGGGGTTGGGTTCGTTAAAGGGGGAGCGGGAGAGCGGGGGAGCGGGGGAGCAGGGGAAGCAGGGGAAGCAGGGGAGCAGGGGAGCAGGGGGAGCAGGGGAAGCAGGGGAAGCAGGGGAGCAGGGGGAGCAGGGGAAG
>JAXHVQ010000055.1:0-36402 GCA_034189065.1 Cyanobacteriota bacterium | reverse complement strand
TGGGTTACGGCGCGACTACAAGGTTATCGGTTGTTCTTCAAAATTGGGCGCGCACCTAACCCACCCTACTCTGTGGGTTACGGTGCGAACCAAAAGTTATGAGTTTTTTCTCAAAATCCTGCCGACACCTAACCCACCCTACTCAGAAGGGAAGACAGTAGGGTGGGTTAGCGACAGCGTAACCCACCACTATCTATAGGTAGCTAGAGCGGTGGGTTACGGTGCGACTACAAGGTTATCGGTTTTTCTTCAAAATTGGGCACGCACCTAACCCACCCTACTCTGTGGGTTACGGTGCGAACCAAAAGTTATGAGTTTTTCTTCAAAATCCTGCCGACACCTAACCCACTACTCGACTCAGAAGGGAAGAATTCAGAGGGGGACTGACGCAGCTACACTATTTATAGCGGTACAGGTGCGTTACGCTCCGCGCTTCACACCCGAGAACTAATGACAAAGAACCAATGACAAATGACTAACGACAAATGACCAAGGACAAAACCCTCGATCGCCTGATGGTCCTCATCGCCACCCTCATCAAGCATCCCGGCGTGGGGTGTCCCGAACCCCTGGGACTGCGAGACGACAAAAGGCAACACCACAGCGCCTTAGACCATCTCGTCCGAAAAATGCGCGCGATCGCGGCCTCTCTCCACCTCGACTGGTCCCCCAACTATCCTTCCCTCGCCACCCTGCGCAAAGACTTGGAACGCCTGCGGGACTGGGGCATTCTCGACCAACGAATGTATCGTTGGGGTTACTATTTAGGCACGGGAGTTATGACGCAGCGCGAGTTAAAAGTGGCCTTCAACGCCCTCGAGTCCCTCGCCAAATACCAAGGCGATCCCCAAGTTCGTCAAATCTATCGCCGTCTCTCCCAACGTTTGCGCGGTTTCGAGTTTGCCTGCGAAGGCGAGTTTTTCTATCCCGTGCGCCAAAACCTCAACCGCGCTGTCGATCGCACAGATCCGGTGGAAATGCTGGAAAAGCGAGAACATCGCAAAACCCTATTCCACTGCATCGAAACCCTCGAAGATGCCATTATTAAAGGACAAGCCGTAGAACTTTTTCGCCATACCAGTCCCCACGGCACCAAGCATTTAGGCCCCAATGTCGTTTGGCCGTTACAGTTGGTGTTCTACAACAATACGTGGTACTTATTATTGGAAAATTGCAGCGATGGGTGTTTGGCAACGGGCCGCATCGTCCGTTTCCGCGACTACTGCGAAATTGTGATGCCTGCCGGACGCGGCATCGAAGCGCAGAAACACAGTCTTGACCGCGCCCATCAGTTGTTGGAAAATGGATGGGGACTCTATTTGGGCAAGACAGAACAACAACATTTAGAGTTGCAGGGAAACTTGCCCCTTGTGGAGATTAAAGTACGTTTCTTTCCGCCAGTGAGTACCTTTATCGCCGAGGGAGAATTGCGCCATCCCCGACAAAAGTTGCGACGGGGACCCAAGGATGCGCAAACCGGACAACTGGACTATTTAGATTATGCGATCGCGCTGCCACAACGGTCGTTAAATGAGTTTGGTCTATGGTTGCAACGCTACGGCGACAAGGTACAAGTGATTTCGCCCCCCGATTTAGTTCGCCAACACTACGAAACTGCGCGATCGCTACTCCAACGGTATGAAAAGGTTTTAGGGGTTAGGTTTTAGGGGTTAGGTTTTAGTTGTAGGATGGGCAAGGAGGAAATTTATCTTCCCTTATATGCGATCGGATCGATTCCCTTGCCCATCATTAGGGATATACGGTAAAGTTTGTAATCTGTAGAGTGGACAAGAAAGGAAAATCATCTTTCCTTCTGTGCGATCGGATCGATTCCCTTGCTCGCCATTTAGGTACAGAAAAGCTCCCCCTCATCCCCAAAACTGAACCTCTCTCGCACGAAAAACGCTATATTAACTGTTTAGCGATCGCAACTATGGCAGAACTCCTTTCTCCTAGCGTCAATCTTCTAATGTACGATTTGCGCAACGAATCGGGGCAGACTCTCGAAGAAATTCAAGAAAATCGAGATTTATTTGCAAAAAAGCTCCCTCAAAATGCTCCTCCTTTGGCGTGGAATAAAGATAACCAATATAATGCCGAATTTGTCGAACTTTTTGGCGATCGCAAACAAGTTGGAACGTTGCCTGTCCCCCATCGGGACTATCAAGGCTATTACTATCCCGTGCGAATGCAAAATGTTTACGGACTTTTGCTCAATTGTACCGTAAAAGATCGCTCCCCTCTCTATTCTGCCGCTTTGCCGGGTAAAATTAAAAGTATTTTAGAACAAGTTTTACAGAAACAAACGGGAACATTGGGGCAAACTTGGATTGTTTCAGCTTGTGCCGAAGCGATAACCCAAACTCAAACTCTCGCACTCGCTCGCGAATGTTATCACAATTTGTTTTCGGGCAAACATTGGGACGACAACTTTATCGCTAGCAATCGCTTTTTGGGCGGAACGTTATTTGAACTGGAAAGTTACGATTTAACTATTCCTGAAAATCTGGAAGCCGCTGCATGGGAGACTTGGATTGCAGAAAAGCAAGTTCACAATCATCACGTTTTAATTGCCATTTATCCCAACTTTGAAATGCTTGCAGCATCTAATTATTTTATGACCGATTGGATGCGCATTTTCTGTTTTCGCCACAAAGTTTTATGGAATTATACTCAAGCCTGTTTGTTGAAGCAATTGTTGGAATCAGACTTGTCAAAAATCCAAAAGTATGCTGAAAATCCCAGTTTTATAAATCAGTTGAATCGAAGAAGGGAGCTGGAAGGACGATGGAATACTTTAAGAACTGTCTTTTTAGAATATCAAATCGACCTGAACTATTTTAAGGGAAAATTGAATGCGATCGCGAGCGATTTAGAACGCTACAACCAACAGGCTGATTCTATGGCAGAAACGCTGATTTCAGAAAATCTCCAAAATAATGCGGCTTTCCTCGATACATTTGCGCGAAATTTCAAGAAAAACAATTTATTTTTACTGCGCCAAGATGAGGAAATTTTAAGCGATGGTTTAACCTTATTGGAAACGACTTCTAATTTACTCCAAGGCGAAATGGAAGTCCACAAAATTAAACGCGATCGCGCTTTTCAAAATACCGCCTTAGCCGTAGGAACGGGACTTGGATGCGGTATAGCAACGGCGACAATTGTTGCTCGCGGGTTGGAGAGCGACGAACAACAAACAGACAGCATCTTAACAACACCGGTCGGTCAATTTTTGTTACAAACTTTCTCGGTTTCTCCACAATGGATCGTTCCCGCAACCGCAGGTTTGTTAAGCTTAACAGTAGCGATCGTTGCAGCAAGTGCAGTTAGACTTTTCTTGGCATTGGCAAGACAGGATTAAGGGTTAAGGGTTCAGAGTTCAGAGTTCAGAGTTCAGAGTTATGGGTTATGACAAAACCTAAAACCTAAATCCTAAAACCTCTCCCCGTCTCCCCATCCCCCCATCTCCCCGTCAGCCCCAAATAGTTCTCGATCGAGCGAATTTAGTATTATGGTTCAGGAAGTGGAATATTAGGAATCTCAAAGGTGAGATTGCGGTCGATATCGTCAACTTTGAGAGAAAAAGATTGAGCTTCAGAAGATAGAGACCCTTCCGGAATTTTCAAGATTCCAGTCGCTTTTCCCCTTGGTGGAACCTCATCGGGCCATTTTTCGGGAGTCGCACTCACATCTTGACCGAGATTATCTGCCCACTCTAACGAACTAAATAGCAAATGGAGGGGTTCAGCGCTTTGATTGACCAGTTCGACCTTGACAATAACGCTTTTTTGTGACGGACTGTTATCCCAACGAGACTCGACGACTTCGATCGCGACTCCGTTGTTTCCAGCTTTAAACACAACCGGCGTGGGAGAGGGTGTCGGTTTGGGCGTTGGTTTGGGTGTCGCCTTGGGGGTGGGGGCTTTGGGCAAGGGGAGTTGGGAGGGCGCAGGAAAGGCAATAGTCAACGGTTGAAGGGGGTTGCTGGCTGTTTGGTTTGAGGAGAGGAAAACAAAATAGCCGATCGCGCTTCCGGCGATCGCGATCCCTGCCGATATTCCCCCCAACCAATATGCCAGCGGCAGTTTCGAGGGGCGAGCAACATCTGAGGGTGCCGAGTGGAGGACATCTTGGGGAGAAGAGGCGATCGCTTGAAGTTCGCCTGCGACGGGGAGAGGAAGGCGGTCCTGCGTTTCGGCAAACTTGACCGGATCGGAACGATAGAGTGCATAACTTTCCGCGATCGCGCCCAAACGAGCGAGAATTTCCCCGGTATCCTTGGGACGCTGTGCTGGAAAGGGGGCCATCATTTCGTCGAGTAACTCCAGCAAGGGGGGAAAAGCCTCTTTTACGTCAGCGTGCCAAATTAAATTACCCCCACCGGGATCGTCATCAAAATCTGTCGGATGTTTGCCCGTTAATAAATAGACAAATGTCCTTCCCAAAGCATAAAAATCCGATTGCGGCACCGCTTTACCATTATTCTGTTCTAGGGGAGTGTAACCCGCCGAAGCGATGCTGGTCACCCCCGAAGTGCTTCCTACCTTGGCTAAATAAGTTTGCGTCATCTCCCGCGCCGTCCCAAAATCGATCAACACCAGTTCGCCTCCTGGACGGAGCATAATATTGGCCGGTTTAATATCGCGATGGAAATATTGTTGTTGGTGGACGCAATCTAAAATTGCGAGGGACTGCTTCAGCCAATCGATCGCGCGATCGCAATCGAGGGGCGGGTTTTTTTTAATCCAAGACTGAAGATTATCCCCTTGAATTTTTTCCATTACCAAACAGTGCAGCGGTTTTTTACCGTTTCTGGGCGTGACTGTAAAATAGCTGTCAATCTTGGGAATGCCGGGATTGTCCAGTTGCCCCAAAACTTGCGCTTCCTGTTTGAATAATTCAATAGCTTTGGACGCATTAACTTTGAGAACTTTCAGGATTTTCTCTGTTTGGTTTTCCGAGGCTTCATATACCGTCCCAAACCCCGTATTGTCGCTCAGCAAACACCTTGCTCGATATTTTCCCTGGAATAGGATATCGGATTGACAGCTTTGGCAAACCTGACTATGGACGTTTTGGGGATGGTCGGGTTGTGGGCACTTCGGGTTAATACACAGGCTCATATAGCGAGTCTATTTAAGGTTAGGAAGTAAGATCGGAACTTGGAAGTTGGAAGTAAGATTTGACTTGATAGTTGAGGCGAGTCTTGTCAATTGAAGCTTGCATAGGAAGTTCTCGCTCGACGACTCAATCTCAATTGCAGCAATTTTGAGGGAATAAAAATTGTCTCGAAAGATGCCTTGGCTCTCTTTCGCGATCGGGACTTTGTTGATTTTGACGAGAATTATCTTAATTCTCGCTCAAAGACTATTCCCGACAGTCGCACCCGAGTTCTTTATATTTTAACCTCAACTTCCGCTATCGGTCGCGATCGCCTTCCACTTTGTCAATTCTTAAAGGTATTGACGTACGCTGTCTGAGTTCGTTGGCGGGCGCAGCCCCGGTTGGGTTCCTAATTTTTCTGTCATTTGCAAAAAAAGTAGTTTTGTGGTAATAGAAGCTTAAGATAATGAGGGTCTAATGTTGTGTTTAGATCGAGCGCCAAGAAGATGACCTGTCCCAAATGTAGCGGACAGTTAGAGCAAACGACCTATGCCGAAATCGAGGTCGATCGCTGTACGAAGTGCGCCGGAATTTGGTTTGACAGCCAAGAAGCAGAGGCGCTCAAAACCATTCAAGGCTCGGAAAGCTTGGATATAGGAACGACAAACGCCAAGAGCGAACTCGACGCGCGCGACCGCGACCTCCCCTGTCCCCGATGTCGAGTCGCGATGATGCGAATGCTCGACCTCGACCGCCATAAAATTTGGTATGAATGTTGCCCCAAGTGTGGCGGAATGTGGCTCGATGCAGGAGAATTTCGGCAATTCAAACAAAATTTCCGCTCTCGATGGAGCCGACGCGATCGCAAAACCCGGTAAACTAAGGCAAAAGCGGCCACAACTCAACAGGAGGAACCCTTGCTAGACGAACAAGCCAAAAAAACCCTACTGCGCAAAATTCCCCACGGTCTTTACATCTGCGGGGTCAAAGGCGACGAACTCAACGGGTTCACCGCCAGTTGGGTCATGCAATCTTCGTTTAAACCGCCCATGCTGGTTAACTGCGTTCAACAAAATTCGGGTTCCCACGCTGCCATCGAGCAAAGTGGCGTGTTTGCCATCAGCTTTCTCGAAAGCGGACAGCAGGAGATCGCGTCTAAATTCTTTAAACCCCAGCGCGTCGTCGGCGATAAATTAGCCGACGTAGACTATACTCTGGGAGAAGAAACAGGCTGTCCGATTCTCAGCGACGCTCTCGGTTATGTGGAATGTAAGGTAGTCGGGTCCCTCAAACAAGGCGACCACACTGTCTTTTTAGGGGAAGTTGTCAGCGCGAAAATTCATCGAGAAGGCAATCCTTTGTTGCTCGAAAGTACGGGCTGGCAATATGGAGGATAATTCAAGCTTAAAATAAGGGAGAGAAAGAATAAAAATGCCGCTGATTAAAGTACAATCTTCTGTAAGCGCGCCGGACAAGAGCCAAGTTGAGGCATTACTCAAAAGTCTCTCGGCTCAGTTAGCGCAACATTTAGGCAAACCCGAATCCTACGTCATGACCGCCTTTGAACCCGAAGTCGCCATGACCTTTGCCGGAACGACAGAACCGGTTTGCTACATCGAAGTCAAGAGCGTCGGTTCGATGAGTTCGTCGCAAACCAAGGCAATGAGCCAAGATTTTTGCGATCGCATCCAAGACGCGCTAGGGGTTCCGCCTCAAAGAACCTACATCGAATTTGCCGATGCCAAAGGCGCGATGTGGGGATGGAACCAATCAACGTTTGGTTAAGCGTCTATCGCTCGGTTTTAAGTTTTAGGGGAAAGTGGGGACGTTCAATTGAACGTCCGTACATGAGTTGAATTCTACATTTCGTAGGGTGGGTTAGGTGTAGGCAAGATTGAGAGAAAAAAGCCATAACTTTCGCTGCGCACCGTAACCCACCGCCTGATACCACCGTTCGCTCTCAAATTCAACATTTCGTAGGGTGGGTTAGGTGTAGGCAAGATTGAGAGAAAAAAAGCCATAACTTTCGCTGTGCACCGTAACCCACCGCCCTATACCACCTTCATTGATTACGGAGACTGCTGTTCGCTCTCGAATTCCACATGGGGAGCGATCGCCTTTACAAGAGAACTCCAGTCCACGCGAGTGGCGATCGCGCTCAACAGCATTAGACTTCCTCCCCAAAGCAGCACCGCTTTAAATTTGCTCGATTTCGCGCGATCGCTGCGAGAGAGACGAGTCGAACCATCGCGCGATCGCGCCTTCAAAGACGTTGAAATCGGCTGAAACTCGCAACGTTGGGACACAAGGCGTTGGAGTGGGGAAAGGATCGCAGCGGCAGAATGGGGGCGATCGCTTGCGCGAGGAGACATCATCCAGTCCAGCAAATCGATAAAATCGGGGGAAATGTGCGACGCGCGATGTTGCCAAAGCAGTTCTCCCGTGCGCGGATCTTCGGGAAAATCCGTAGGCGGTTTCCCAGTAAGGAGATAAACCCACGTCCGTCCCAGAGCAAAAAAATCCGACTGGGGAACGCCTTTTCCTTGGACTTGTTCCCGAGGCGTATACCCCGCAGAAACCGAATGCAGGGTTTCAATTTCTCGGGGGTGGGGAACGAGCGATCGCGTTTGCGAAACCAGGTAGGCAATGGCCACATCCCGGAAACTGCCAAAATTGACCAAAGCCAACGTCCCATTTTCGCGCACTCGGATATTTTGGGGACGAATATCGCGATGGAAGTAAAGATGGCGATGGAGGCAATCAAGAATTTCAACCAACTGTCCCAACCAGTCCAGGGCAATTCTTTCGGCGATCGGCTGACTGTTTTGTCCTTGGAACCATTCTCCCAGCGTCATCCCGTCGATCTTCTCCATTGCCAGCGCGTGGATGACCGAACGGCTATCGTCATTGGGGTATAAATTTAAGTAGCCGTCAGGTTCGACTGTGGGTACGCCGGGATGGTCCGCAAGCGCTAGGACTCGAGCCTGTTGTTGCAGGAGGGAAATCGCTCGCGGATTTTCCACCGAGAGAACTTGTAAAACTTGGCTGCAACCCAGGTCATCTCTCAGTTCGTATAACTTACTGAGGTCGTCTTCTTGGAGGAGCGCGATCGCGCGATATCCCTCGTTAAACACGAGAGGCGAACCGCAGTGGAGACAATGCAAGCGCCCATTGTTCAGCGGTTCTTCCGGCTGAGGGCAACTGGGGTTAATACAAAGCGTCATAGGGGCTTCGGGCTAGAAGCGGTATTTTAGCGATCGGACTTTACTCTTTATTACTATGACACCTTTTCTGTCGGTTGGGTTGAGGAACCGGAAAATTACGCGATCGCGTAGATATTCCTACACCCCATCACCCCATCCCCCCATCTCCCCATCTCCCCCTCTTCTCACCGATCTGGGATTTTTAACGATTTAACGTTTCTGAGGGCAACTCGCCAAACATTTGACTATAATCCCCGCTAAAATGCCCCAAACTCCAAAATCCCCACTGATGAGCGATCTTCATCACATTCGCTTTTTGAGGATCGGCGTTGATTAAAGCGCGGCGCACTCCATTAAGCCGTCGAATCTTCAGATATCGCATTGGACTCATTTCAAAAGTCTCTTGGAAACCATAGCACAAAGCACTTTTGCTCGTTCCTAATTCTTCGCACAGTCGTTGTAGCGTTAAAGGTCGATCTCGCTCGACTTCAGCCAGTTCTTCTGCTTTCTTAACCAGAGAATAACGGCGGAGGGGTTTGGGAGTTCGCTGGTTTTTTCTAGCATTTTTTCTCAAAGTCTCCACAAGCAACCCTAAAAAATCATCTCCCGCCCGCCATTGAAGGTGGGGTTGCTCGAGCGGGGGGATCCCGTTGCTCGATATTCGAGCAATGTGCAGATAGTACGCTTTTAAAGAACGCCACGATGCGGGATGGAAGCGGACTAAATTCTGTTTGGGCGACTTCGGCCACAAGTTATATCCAGTTTGCTCTGCCAGGGATCGGAAAACGGAAGCGTCGATGCTGACAAAGATGAGAGAAGCGTTTTTTCCGAGAATGAAATCCACTTCTGCGGTGGGATTGAAACCGAATAAGTCCTGTTGGGTAACGGGACAACCGTGAAACCATACCCTTGTCCGATAGGCATCAGGCGCAACCCCAAACACGAGCTGATGAGAAGACTGAGACCCAGTAATTCTCAACGCTTGATTGTGGCAAATATACGTAAATGTCGCAGTTGCGCGCTTTACCCAATTGACGCGCCCCAGAAAATAACCGGGCGTTAACTGGTTAATTTTCGCGTTCAAGGGGCCGAGCGCTGCGGCAAACCCATCAATTTCCTCAAACTGGCGGGCCGCGATCGCAGAGTCCGTGTGAGGTTCGGAGTTGGCTAGAGGGAACATAAAGTGCCTAATCTTAGGATTATCGCCTAGCCAAGGAATCTAAAGCGCCGTTTTGTCGAGTATCGATAAGCTAACGCCATTATATCCTCTTTTCTCGCCGATAATCGCGCGCGCAAAACTTGGAATTTTGGAATGCTCATTTTCTTCGAGGAGTGAGAAGATATTCTTGTTCGCAAGTCAGGACAGTTACTTAAGCATATGCAGTTAAGTACATTGGCTGAATAAGCTCTTAAAATAAGGAATGAGCTAAATTTAACTCAATTTGTTTAGTCATATTACTCAGAGACTACAGATTTCGCACTCTCGAAGGTCGAAGTCGTAACCGAAAAAACATCTACCTATTGACTAAGATATGGACGCAGCTTGGAACTCAATTAAACAGCTCAACGCTTCCGGTATTCCTATCGGAAAAATTATCGTTGTCTTCGTCATCCTAGTCTTAGCGCAGACCCTAAGACGATTTATTGTTTTAGCCATTGTCAAAACGATTGAACGCCTGACTAAAAGAACCGCAACTGACCTTGACGACGAGTTGATTCGGATTCTTAAACCAGCTCTCAGTTGGTTAATTTTAATAGGCGGTCTTTGGTTGAGCAAGGAAATCTTAGAAGCAGAATTAGGAGAACAACTGAGTGAAGTCGCGGAAACCACGCTCAGTTGGCTCGCTGTTTTTATCGTCTTATATGCAGTTTACCGTTCGGCTTCAGTCTTCGGTCAGTTAATCGCCAATGTCGTGCTGCACGCCGATACAGAACTCGATGAATTGCTCAGACCGTTGCTACCGAAAATCTTTCAAGCGGCAGCGATTATGATTATCGCTATTAAGGTAGCTGAGATTCTTTTAGGACAATCGGCAGGTGCGCTAGTCGGCCTAATTGGGGGTGCCGGTATTACCATTGGTTTGCTCTTGAAAGATATAGTTTACGATTGGTTCTGCACGCTAGTGATTTACTCCGATGGTTTGTATCGGGAAGGGGATTGGGTGTCAATATCAGGAGTCAATGGTTTTGTAGAAATTCTCAATATTGGATTTAGAACCACAACATTGCACCTCTCAAAGTGGGGATCGATTGTGAAAATGCCCAATTCCCAAATGATTAGCGGAATCGTCGAAAATTGGTCGCAAAATCCAGGGGAAAAATTAAAGTGGGGATTGGTGCTGAACCTAAAGATCGATAACATTACTGCCAAACAAACGTCGAAAATTTGTAACGCGATTCGAGAAATGCCCAAAAGAATTGCTGGATTAGAGCCGAATTGCACGGTGAGATTTAAGCACATCGAACAGAATGCTCGCGCGATCGAAATCATTACATTTGTGAATGACGCTAATCTCTACTTTGATGCCGAAACTGACTTGAATTTGGCGATTCTGGAGTTATTAGAGCAAGAAGGAATTGACTTTTTGTATGTGGACCTAAGAACCACACCGGAAAAATATCGACAGGATCGGCGGGAGCAGAGTACACAAATCCTAGAAAAAGATTTACAAAACCTTTTGCCAGAGAAGTAAATCGCTATCTGGGACGGGCAAACCAGATGAAGCTGATTCCAGTTTGACGCTATAAGCGATTGGAGTAAAAGGGGACTCGACCCACAGGAAATTACTATCTAAACTTGGAGTTAGAGAAACCAGACATTTCGTGGGGTATAATAATCTGGATTCAAGAAAAAATCCAAATCAAGTCTGAAAAACAAGGCGAAATTAGCTGCAAAATTGCAGAGTAAACCCCACTAAGTTATTAAGGATGTATACTGTATCACACGCAAATTCTGCTTCTAGCTTGTCAGCTCAATCAATTGACAAGTCCCAGAAACTATTGGAACACAATCATTTTCTCTACGTAGAAAGTGGCGATCCCAACTACGACTGGATTGAATTTGCTAAATTGGTCACAGGCGAAGAATTAAGACTGCAATATGGGAAACCCATCTTCCATGTCAGATACGAGCCTGAATTTCTAAATTTCTCCGATGCGCGGGGTCAAAAACCTTTGCTACCTCACACCGAAGCCACCGACTATCCTAACCCACCGAAATACTTAGCTCTTTGGTGCAAAAAGCCTTCAAATTGTGGAGGCGGACTGACGACTTTTGCCTACGTTAAAGGATTTCTAGAGACCCTGAGCGAGGCAACCCAGAAGAAACTCATGGAGACTCGGCATTATTTTGGTGCCACTCAAGGAGTCCATGCCAAGCGTACCGAAGGAGCGACGCACCCAATCTTATCGTTTGATGGCAACAAGCCAATTTTTCGATTTTCTTGCAACTATATCGCGTATGGTGACTACAGTCCCAATCCAGATTGTCTAAAACCGTTCGCGCCCGATCCGTTTTTGGCAGAAATTTCCGATCGCTTCCTAGAGTATTTCAACGAAAACCACATGGCGATTCGCATGGAACAATACTCATTTTTGCTGTGGGATAACCAATGTATAGCCCATTCCAGAACGACCTACGACGACCCAACTCGCCAACTCGACCGAATCTTCTTAGGCTAAGTGCGAGCTGAGGTTTGAAAAGATAAGATAGGGGGAATGTCACCCCCCTCACTGATTTCTCAGTTGAGATGCGAACATAACAGCGGCAGCTTCAGACAGTTGGAACAACGTATCCCCTAAAAAATAAAACTGCAATGAAAATCTTCGATCGCTTAGAATCAAACGTGCGAAGCTACTGTCGTTTATTCCCGACAGTATTTAAGAAAGCACAAGGAGCGATTTTAGAAGATAGAGAAGGTCGTCAGTATATCGATTTTCTCAGTGGGGTAGGGACCCTCAACTACGGACACAACAACCCGCACCTCAAAGAACGACTCCTCCACTACATCGAGTCCGATGGCATTGTCCACGGTCTCGACTTAGCAACGGTGGCTAAAGAAGAGTTTCTCGAAGCCTTAGAAACCATTATCCTCCAACCCAGACAGCTCAATTACAAAGTTCAGTTTCCCGGTCCAACCGGAACCAATGCCGTAGAAGCCGCCTTCAAACTGGCTCGTCAAGTCACCGGACGAGAAACCGCGATCGCATTTTCCAACGGCTATCATGGAGTAACGTTAGGGTCTTTAGCCGCAACCGCCAAAGCCTCCCAACGAGCAGCAGCCGGAATCTTAACCCAAGGCGTAACCTTTATTCCCTACGACAGTTACTTAGGCCCGAATCTCGACACCGCAGAATACCTAGACAAAGTTCTCTCAGATGTCGGTAGCGGCGTACCCCTTCCCGCCGCAGTAATTGTCGAAACAATCCAAGGAGCCGGCGGAGTTAATGTCGCCCGCTTTGAATGGTTGCGCTCCCTCGAAAAAGTCTGTCGCCAACATAACATTTTACTCATTGTCGATGACATCCAAGTCGGATGCGGACGAACCGGTTCTTTTTTCAGTTTTGAAGAAGTCGGAATCTCCCCCGACATTGTGACCCTCTCCAAATCCTTAAGCGGTTTCGGTCTTCCCTTCTCCCTCGTGCTAATCAAACCCGAACTCGACCAGTGGAAACCCGGACAACACAGCGGCACCTTCCGCGGACCCAACCTCGCCTTCGTCACCGCTAAAGCTGCGTTAGAAATCTATTGGCAAGACGACAGTTTAGCAGCCGCCGTCAAGGAGAAAGGAGCGATAATGCAAAGCCGGTTGGTCGAGCTCGCCCAAAAATATCCCCAAGAAGGTTTTTCGGTCAGAGGAAGAGGTATGATTCAGGGATTGGACTGCAAAGACGGCAACCTCGCCGATCGCGTCCTAAGAACAGCCTTTACCCAAGGCCTCATCATGGAAACCGCTGGCGCACAAGGACAAGTGATTCGCTGTCTCCCACCTTTAACCGTTTCCGAAGACCTATTAGACAAAGGACTCGACCTGCTCGAAAAAAGTGTCAGCGAAGCGATGGAGGAAACTGTCTCTAAAGCGTTAGTCCATTGAGGAGCATCTTATACCAATTAAAAATTAAAAATTAAGAAGCCTAGATAAGTCAAGCGTTTGGTGCTATGAGATGTGTAGCTCTCCTGAAAGGGAAATAGTATTAGATAATTTTATGAAGACTGTCATTGACACTTCCCCAGAAGTTCTCGCCCGAGTCGAAAAAATTGAAGCCATTTGCGGACGGGATATCGGTCATGGCATCGAACCTCTCGTAGAAGCGGCTAAGGGAGGACTGCTCGGTGCCGCTCGCTCCATCGCCGAACATCCATCCCCCCACGTGGCGATTATTACGGGCTTTTTTATTCCCCACGGAACTCCCCCAGCCGCCGAAAATGATGGACCCATCGGTTGCGCTCACCTCGCGGCGGGACTCCAAAGAGCGGGATTTAAGGTGCGCTTAGTTACTGATTCCTTGTGTCTGAAGAGCGTTGAAACGGCAACAAGGGCGGCGGGTTTATCCAAGGGAGTGGCTTTTGATGTGGTTCCTGTGGATGCAAGGGACGCAGACGATCCTTCCATTGCTTCAATTACCAGTGCATGGCAAAATGCCGACCCCCCGGTTTCCCACGTTATTGCCATTGAAAGAGCTGGTCCGAGCTACGATGGGACCGTTCGCAATGTCAACGGGAATGATATCACTGCCCATACCGCTCCTTTACATCTCCTATTTACCCTCAACGGAATTATCTCCATTGGCATTGGCGACCTCGGCAACGAACTCGGTATGGGAGCGCTGCCTAAAGGCCTCGTTGCCAGAACCATCAAGCATGGAGAACGAATTGTCTGTGGCATTCCTTGTACCTATCCAGTTGTTTGCGGGGTCTCAAATTGGGGAGCAATGGGACTCCTGACGACCTTGGCGCTGCTGCGACCTGACTTAAAATCTCAGTTAACCCTTGGATTGACCTTAGAAATGGATCGACACATTTTGACGACCCTCGTGGAAGAGGAAGCAGCAATTGATGGAGATACGGGATTGCCTGGTTTCACCATTGAAACTTTTCCTTGGGAATATCATGGGAAGGTGCTAGCCGAGATTTTAGAAGTCGCTGGTTTAAGCGAGTCAGCGTGAAAGAGCCGCAGCAATACTTTTATCTAAAATATCTAGCCCCTGGGTCAAGGTATCATTATCAATGGTAAGGGTAGACTGAAGATTAATGACTTCCTTCTCTGTACCCATCGGTTCAAAAATTAAACCCCGTTGGAACGCTTCATTGCTGACTTTTTTCGCCAGTCCTGCTTGTTGGCAGGCAATTCCTTGAATCAAACCCAGTCCTCGGTGTTCGCCGCCTAGTTCTGGATAATGAGCGAGCATTTCTTGAAGTCGCTTTTGCATAAATTCGCCTTTGCGGGTTATTTCCTTTTCAAAAGCATCGGTTTGCCAGTATTCATCAATTGCAGCAGCGGCAGTGACAAAAGCTAGATTGTTCCCTCGAAATGTCCCGCTGTGTTCCCCCGGTTTCCAGCAGTCCAACTCGGGTCGAATGAGCATCACCGCCATCGGGTTCCCATAGGCACTTAAGGATTTTGCCAGACAAACGAGATCGGGTTGTAACCCCGCACGCTCAAAGCTAAAAAAAGGACCGGTTCGACCGCATCCCACTTTTATATCATCAACAATCAGCAAAATTTCCCGCTTCCGAGTTATTTCGGCAAGGCGCTCGAGCCAAGGAATACTAGCAACATTAATTCCACCTTCAGATTGAACGGTTTCTAAGATAACGGCTGCGGGTTTATCTTCCTCTGAAGGTAAGTTATCGAGGAGTTTTTCTAAGCGATCGAGGCTGTCGTCTTCGGGGTTCTTTTTGTCCTCAAACGGCACGGTGAGTACGTGATTGAAGGGAATTCCCGCTGACTTTTGATAGACGGGATTGGGGGTAACAGCGAGCGCGCCTAATGTATGGCCGTGATAGCCTTTTGTGAAACAGATAACCGTTTTTCTGCCTGTTGCTTTGCGAGCCAGCTTCAAGGCAGCTTCAGCAGAGTTGGTTCCTGTCGGACCTGTAAACATCACCTTATAGTTCAGTCCTCGCGGCTTTAAAATATAGTCCTCAAATGTTTCGAGGAATTGTTGCTTAGCGGAGGTGAACATATCGAGGCTGTGGGTAATGGCATCTGACTCGATGTATTCGAGAAGACGCTTTTTGAGCTTGGGATTATTATGTCCGTAGTTGAGGGCTCCCGCACCCGACAAGAAATCAATATAAGTGCGTCCATTCTCATCAATGAGTCGATCCCCCACGGCTTTTTTAAAAACTGTGGGAAAGAGACGACAATAGCTTCGGACTTCAGACTCCAGCCTCGCGAAAACACTCATGCTATCAACCTTTTTTTGCTGTTTCTCCTCAACAATAAACGAGAAAACACTTACGTTGCTCGCCCCACCGCTGAGTTGGGTCTATTTCACTAATGTCAACAAAACTTAATTTTCACTTAACAATAACTAGACCTCCGGGTATTATATACTTTCTAGGACTAGAATTATAGTTTAATTAGCACAAAAAAACATGACACAAAGAAGCTTTACGGAAGCGGACACCGAAGCCTTATTTGACGATCGCGAGCGAGATTTACGCTTCCGCAGTTTCTGGGATCCAGAAGGAAGTCTTCACTGGGGCTATTTCGAGAATATAGCCGAGGCGAAGCCTGAAGATTTTGTGCCAGCTTGCAGGCGCTGGGACGAATATATGCTCGAACAAAGTGGAATACAGAGCGAGTCTCGAGTGCTGGAAGTCGCCTGTGGCAATGGCAACGCTGCGATCTCAATCGCTCAGCAAACCGGATGCGAGGTAGTCGGGATTGACCTTAGCAGCAGTTATATCGAGAACGCCCAAGCAAAAGCGAGTAATTTTGACTCCCTGCGCGTCAGCTTCCACAAGGAGTCGGCTACTGATTTACCCTTCCCAGATAACTCCTTTACCCATGCCTGGAGTCAAGGCGCTCTTTACCATATTCCCGAACTGAATAAGGCATTAGCCGAAACTTATCGCGTTCTCAAACCGGGCGGTTTTTTTCTGTTCGACGATTTAGTCTCGCCCGTTGAGGAAGTTAGCGAAACAACCCGCAAGTATGTTTACGATCGACTCCTATTTGAACCGAAATTTAGCCTGGAAACCTATGGAAAGAACCTCTCTCAGTTAGGATTTAAAGTATTGCAAGCTAAGGACTTGAGCCAACATTTGCACAAGAGCTACGAATTGGTATCCGAACTGGCTCGACAAGGCTATCCAGATATGAGCGCTGCTTTTGAGAAAACTCGGGCAGCAATTGCTGCGGGCGAGTTAGGCTGGTGTTTTTACCTGTGCGAAAAAGTTGAGTAATCGAATTTTTGAAATTCAGGTTCTAATAATCTTAGCCTCTGCGATCGCTTCCCCGTTTAAAAAAGCAACCAGATTGTCATTATTGTTGAGCTTTCCCACATTAGCCGGAGTGCCTGTTAAGATCAAATCTCCCGAACGGAGGGGGATATGCTGACCTATGAAAGTAACGAGTTCTTGAATTGAAAATAACATTTGCTGAGTCGAACCTTGTTGGCGAACTTCGCCGTTAACTTCAAGCTTTATTTCCAGTTCTTCAATTTCTTTACTGCTCTTTAGCTTGCGAAGCTGTGACAAGGGACAAGCATTGACAAAGCTTTTAGCTAAATCCCAAGGATGCTTTTTGGCTTTTAATTCACTTTGTTTATCGCGTAGAGTTAAATCCAAAGCAATACCAACATGACTCATTGCTTTCAAAACGGGGTCTCCCTCTACCCGATCCAAGTCCGCGCCAAGTTGTATGGCAATTTCAGTTTCGTAATCGCATCGTCCCAAACTCAGAGGCAAGGATATTTCTCCTTCAAAGGGGACAAGACAGACCGGCGCTTTTGTGAAAATTATCGGTTCTTGGGGGACTGGATTGCCTAATTCTTTGGCGTGGTTAGCATAATTGCGACCGACACAATAAATCGAACCAATTGTTTCTAACATAGGAGAAAAACTTCGGATGTCGTTAGCTCTCGCTTCAGCAGTATACTACAATTTAGGTTTCTTGCCTCGCTCTTGAAATTAAGATTAAGAAAATCCTCAAACAATAGAGCGTTTTTCAAATGGATAAAGTACAGATTGGCAACTGAAACTCTTGCGCGGGCTCGCCTCGCCTATACCTCACCAATCGCAAAAACTGCTATACGTCGTTTGAGGAGCGATCTCAATTTTCAATTATAGCGGGCGTTTACAGACATTTTCAACAACGTCCCTCGGTCATTTATTCAATCCAATTCCACCCGTGTAATCCACTCACTATAGCACGACGGGATGAAAGTAAAAAGCAAAACCCAATACCAAGTAAGTCGCTAATAATAATCCCCCTTCCAGCCAGTTCGACTTCCCATCAGCGCAAATCGAATTCACAATTAACACCGATACGGCAACCGCCATTAACTCGAACGGGTTAAAATCCAAATCCATTGGCTGGTCGAGAAACCAACCTGCAATCACTAAAACAGGAGCCACAAATAGAGCAATTTGCATACTCGAACCCACAGCAACAGAAACAGAAAGATCCATCTTATTCTTAATGGCAACAGTAACAGCCGTAGCGTGTTCGGCTGCATTTCCGATGATGGGAAGCAAAATAACTCCCGTAAATAAAGTAGGCAAACCGAGGGTCTCCGTCGCCGATTCAAAGGCCTCAACGAGCAACTCCGACTCGATAGCGACCCCCAAAGTCACTGCCAGCAGAATTCCCGACCATAAGGCAATATTGGGCTTATATTCAGGTTCGCCTTCCGACTCTAGGTCGGCAACTCCGACATCGAACAAATAAGCGTGAGTTTTCATCGAAAAAAGTAGCGTTAAACCATAGACAGCGATCAGAATAACAGCAACCGCAACGGAGAGTTTTTGAATCGTAATTTCCCCGATTCCGGTTGAAGTATAGTCCACGGCTGTAGGAACCAAGAGGGAAATGACGGCTAAATTCATTAAAGACGCATTAGTTAGCGCAACGGTAGGTTGAAATTCCTGCTCTTTGTAGCGCAGTCCTCCTAAGAACATAGAAAATCCCATGACCAGTAGGAGGTTGCTGATAATTGAGCCAGTAATAGTGGCTTTGACAACGCTAATGAGTCCTCCTTTGAGAGCAATAAAGGCTAAAATGAGTTCCGTTGCGTTCCCGAAAGTCGCGTTGAGCAGTCCGCCGAGATTGGGTCCGACAACGAGTGCGATTTCTTCAGTCGCCGTTCCCATGAAAGCAGCGAGAGGGATAATGGCTAAGGCGGCGGTGACGAAGACGACTGTTTCACCCCACTCGAGAAAATGAGCGGCAATTGAGAGGGGAAGAAACAGCAACATGACGAGGAAAATCTTGTTCATACAGCAGCTTGTCGGTTTTTTGGATTCGGATACAATAACGATGGACACAGCCTCTAGCATAAGCTGTTCGTTCCCCCAGTGGGGAGAGGAGAGCGGGTATTTTGTGCGCAATAGGGGGAAAATGCAAACAAATTTGGTTACTTTTACACAGTTTCCCTCTGGAGATGCGGTTATGCTGAGAGGGTTGAAATTTCGCATCGCTGTGCTTGGGGAACGTTGAAAGACTGCTCTAAAATTCTGGCTGTCGTCCATCAGGCGACCTCAAATCCTGGAAAAATTGGGAAGATTTTACGCGATCGCGGCCGCCCGCTCGAGCTGTGTTGTCCGGCGACGGGAGACGAACTTCCCCGTAACTTAGACCAATATGCGGGCATTATTGTCTTTGGCGGACCGATGAGCGCCAATGACGAACATCTACCCTTTATTCGCAGCGAACTGGATTGGCTGCCCGAGGTTCTGCGCGCAGAAATCCCCTTTTTGGGTATTTGTTTGGGAGCGCAACTGTTCGCGCGCGTTCTCGGCGCTAAAGTTGCACCTCACCCCATAGGACTGGCAGAAATTGGCTATTTTCCGATCCATTTTCTCGAAACTAACTTGGGAACCGAATTACCGCCGCTGACCGCAGTTTACCACTGGCATCAGGAAGGATTTGAACTGCCCGCCGCAACGATACAGTTAGCAAAGGGAGAGGTGTTTCCCAATCAAGCGTTCCGCTACGGCCAAAAAGCCTACGGACTTCAGTTTCACCCCGAAGTGACTTTTTCAATGCTTGCTCGTTGGACGCGAGTCGCCTCGGATATGCTCTCAATGCCGGGGGCGCAACCACGTTCCGAACAACAACGCAAACACGCTCTTTACAACGGCGAGGTGAAGCATTGGCTCTCGGAATTTTTAACGGTGTGGCTTGCTTCGGGTTGAAGGGGAGTTTTCTCCTAAAAAAAACCCAGCTTGTCGGCTGGGTTGGATGGGAAAAGTTAAGAAAACTGTACTCTTATCAATTAATAATTAATAATTGATTAATTGGGTCTAAGACCTCTTTCTTGATTAAGTTTATTCTAGATATCTTGGAAGTGTCGAGAGCGAGTACCGATTTTGTTCTAATCTTTATATTTCTTGTACAGAAGGCATTGTAGCTTTTGATTTTTTTTAAACTCGTGAAAAAGTCTTCACAAATCGTGTAAAAAAATATACTCTCTCATCGAGGGTAAACGAGGAACGATCGAGGGGAGCTTGCTATAACTTCTCGATTTCTCGGGCGCGCTCGGGGAGTTGGGCTTGTTGCTGCCCGCGATCGCGCGATCGGGTTCCATATACATTAATGGGCGTTTTGAGCACATCTGCCCAAGGGGTTCTCCGGGCGATCGCGCTGGCGGTACTGGTCGGAAGTTCCTTAAGCAACCAACGAGTCAGTAAATACAAGGAATATTTCTGCGTTAATCTCGGTCTGAGGGGAACGCCGTGCAATTGATGTAAGTATTTATTCGAGCGACCATAGCGTTCCCACTGGCTGCGAAATTCCTGTAAATTAGCGCGGTGACGGTGCTTGACGATCGCTTCTTCAGCAAAATGGTACTGCCAAGCCGTTTCCCGCAAAATTCGCCAGCAGAGATCGGCATCGCCTCCCGTTGTCAAATAAGGACGAAATAACCCCATATCCTGAAAAACAGCGCGCCGAACTGCTAAGTTCGCCGTTTGACCGTAGGGACAAAAGGGATGGGCGAGGGTATCTTTTTGAGTGAGGGTATTCTGGCGATCGGCGTGTCGTTCGAGGAGGGTTGTCCCCGCAAACGCCGAAACCTCGCCAACCACTAAACCCACGCGCCCATCGTCAAAGGGTCGAACGAGGCGTTCTAACCATTGAGCAATCGGCCGACAATCAGCATCGGTAAACGCCAGAAACTCGCCTCTTGCGGCCTTAATTCCCTTATTGCGCGCGGCGTAGGAACTTTGGATTTGATTTTCGTTCAACGCGCGCAGTTGGAGTCCGCGCGATCGCGCTTCGACAACAGCCGCCTCCAAAATTTCAGCAGTGCGATCGCGACTATTATTATTGACTAGGAGATACTCGACGCGATCGCCGTGGAATGTTTGCTCGTACAAGCAAGGCAGTAATCCCGGCAAATCCGCCTCGCCATTGTAGATCGGAATAATAACAGAGACTTGGGGAGTCGAGTCAGGCACGCGATCGGGAGTTATCATTTCCGGAGTCCTTTCATTGCTATTGTTGAGGGGGGTTGGCAATCTCTTTCTTAAAGATATCAAAAAGATAGCTAGTCAAATTGAATTCAGGTGTCGTATCATAGACATCAACCTTTCTAACCCGATCGCAGTAAACTCGCTCTAGTTCCGCTTTATAACCCCTTAGCGTCTCCCAATCGACGACCCGATCGGCGCTTTGCATAAACTTACTGAAGGTAAGCTCAGTGAATCCAAAACGCAATCCCAGCTATATTCTGAAAAGAGCGACGCAAAAATTTAACGAGAGTCTCGAAAAAAACTTGCTTTCGCTCCCGATTGTGACTGAGAGTGCTGTAGTTGTGCTTCGTTTAAAGCGCAATCTTTTACTTCGTCAATCTCTCGATTCATCCGCTCTGATTCTCCCGCCAGCACCCCCCGGAAGTTTGGGAGACGAGGCCTTAGTCTGGGGAGCGATCGATTTTTTAAAGGGAGTGGGAATTCAACGGATTGGGATCGTTTCTTATAAACCGTCTCTTAAGTGGAAAAACTTAGATTCTTTATCAGATAATATCGAGTTACACCACCACTTCCTCGGCGGTTACTTACTCGCTCCCGCTGCCAAGCTGAATTTTATAGATGCCGTTAGTCAATATCAACACTTTTATTGTATTGGCGCAGATGTAATGGATGGTTATTACAGCGAGGTAGATAGCTTGCAGCGACTCGAATTTGTCAAATTGGCGATAAAAATGGGGTGTCGAGCTGACGTTCTGGGTTTCAGCTTCAACGATAAACCCAAAGGGAACATTCTTGAAGCCTTGCAAAAGCTTCCTCCAACCGTTGGATTATGTGCCAGAGACCCTGTGTCTCATCGAAGATTAGTCGAAGGTCTCGATAGACCCGTCAAACTGGTAGCCGACTTAGCCTTTCTGATGAAACCCGCCGAAGACTCCCAAATCGTTCGAGAGGTTTCAAACTGGGTCGGCAGTAAGCAAGCTGAAGGTCGAGTTGTGTTGGGGATTAATGCCAATTACAAGTTAGTCGAAAAGCTCGAAATTCCCGAAATCGAACGTCTCGTTCAAATATATATTGCCACATTAAACGAGCTTTATGCCCAAAAACCAAATTTGAGCTTTGTTTTAATTCCCCATGACTTTCGTAATATTAACGGAAAAAATAGCGATATTGTGTTAGCCAAGGCGATTTTGGAGCAATTGCCCCCAGAAATGCAAGGCGATTGTATTCAAGTCCCGACTCCCTGTAGTGCAGCAGACATTAAAGGAATTGCGGGGAAACTCGATCTGGTTTTGAGCGGGAGGATGCACTTCGCGATCGCGAGTTTGGGCCAAGAAACTCCCGCCGCTTGTATTACGTACCAAGGAAAGTTTGAAGGACTGTTCGAGCATTTGGGGTTAGAGGGAATGACCATCGAACCCGAAAAAGCACTCCAACCGGGAAATTTAGTTCCCTTTTTAATCCCCCTCATTGAAAAACGAGATAAAATTCGCGATCGCCTGGGAGAAACATTGCCTCGCGTTAAAGAATTAGCTCGTTCTAACTTTGAAGAAGAAAAACAGACTAATTAATTTAATGAATAATGAATAATGAATAATGAATAATGAATAGATAAGTTCAGCCGCATTTTTACTAATTGAGTCGAAAAAATGAATCCTTTCATGAAGTTTCTGGGAAAATATTGCGCAAATCCACTCATCTTTTTTTGACAAACCGATTCATCCCCATTTATACGGTAAAGACTATCGGTCTTTGTAAACTTTCCAGAAAGGTTGTACATTTATGACTCTCCCTCTTTATACTAAAGAAAGGCTCTCGTTTTAGCTGTTCGCCGCCGTCAACTTCTAGAAAAGCACCGATGATTTAAATAAAACTTGGCAATTGGCTAGCCGTGGAAGCGACAGCTTATTGAAGTGTCACTCAAAGTTAAGTAGAACTATGAAATCTCCTAGCTACCCGGAGAGAGATAAAGAAATAATTGACTATCAAACTTATTTTTTGGAAAATACCGGTCAATTTTTCAGGGGACCCAAAATAGAAAATCTGTCAAGTACCCCCCACTTTGTCTGTATTGGCGCAGCTCAAACCTTTGGGTGTTTTTGCGAGCGACCCTACCCGAAAATTCTCGAAGAAAAACTCAACTTGCCACCATTAAACTTAGGCGTGGGAGGAGCAGGACCTTCTTTTTACTTAAAAAATGAAGCTTTGATTTCATACATCAATCAAGGCCAATTTGCAATCGTACAAGTTATGTCGGGACGCAGCGAAGGAAACCATTTGTTTGAAAGTCGAAAAGGCACGTCGTTCTTAACGAAAGTCTCCGATGGAACCTCCCTGAATGCCGAAGCAACCTACAGCCAACTCTTGAAAGCCGAGTCTCGCAGCGTGGTTCGACAAATTGTTGCTGAAACCCGGCAAAATTGGTTAAATAATTATAAAAAACTTCTCGGTGAAATTAAAATTCCCAAAATTTTGCTTTGGTTTTCAGTGAGAAAACCTTATTATCAAGAAAGGTACGCCAACTCCTATCAACTATTTGGAGATTTTCCCCAATTTGTCAATTTAAAAATGATGGAACAACTCCGTCAATATAGTGACGACTATGTTGAATGCGTATCAATTCGAGGTAAATTTCACTTGCTCGCGAGTCGATTTACTGGCAAACCCGTTTATGTGCCTTATGGCCCTAAAAAAATATATTACAATACCTATTATCCTTCGCCGGAGATGCACGTGGATGCAGCGTACCTTTTAGAAGAAGTCTGTAAAAAGTATTTAACTTAGTTGAGGCGATCTGATGAATTCCGAACAAATTCGCAAAATTTTGGAGGAAAGTTATCTTTCTGAGAAGACTTTAGAAAAAGACGTTTTGAGGAATTTACATCAACTTCTAAGTTCGGGAACAATTTTTGTGGATGTTGGTGCCAATATCGGTCAGTCTATATTCCAAGGGAATAAAATTATTGAAAAAGGAAGTATTTATGCAATTGAACCCGACCCGACAAGATTTGCGTTGCTTAAAGAAAATAGTCGAAAATGGGAACCTCTATATTACAATACGATTCATGTCGCGAATATAGCGATGTCAGATAAAAATAGCGAAGACGAACCATTTTTCGTAACCAATTCGCCCGTTAGCGGCTTTAGTACAAAATACAATCTTTCAAATTTAGAAGAAAAAGTTCGAGAAGCGGTGACGTGGCAGGAAATTACTGTGGCTTCGTATAAGCTCGATACCTTATTCAAAGCAATCGACCCAGATTTAATTAAAATTGCCACTGGAGGGAACGAACTCAAAATCCTTCAAGGTGCCACGAAGATTTTGAAAAAGGGGAAAGCAAGATTTTTAATTGAACCTTACGAAAGAAAAAGCCCCAAAATCTCGAATTATAACTTTGAAGATATCTGTCATTGGATGAAGGGTTTTGGATACGAGCAAAAAGCGTTTTATTCTCAAGTTTTATTTTCTCACCCTAAAAAGTTCGCAGTCAATCGGCTTCAACAGGCCTGTTTACAAATGCTACCAGAATATCCGCGCAGGCGCTTGTTAAGGAAAATGGGAAAATAGAAATGTTGCTCAACATTCCTGTCAAAGTGAAAAATCGACTAAAGGTAGACCGCGTACTCTCTCTTGTCTGCCGTGACAATTGTAGAACGATGAGCGATGATAGAAAGAACAGGGCCTTCAATTGAGTGAATCTTAAAAGCTCGTTTTCCTTTCTCAATTGCTGAAGAGTTAACTTGAAATATGGCAAAAGTCAGTATTTGCATCCCAACCTACAACCGCGCCGACTATTTGACCTATGCCGCGAATAGCGTTTTCGAGCAGACCTACGGGGATTTTGAGTTGATTATCTGCGACGACGGTTCGACTGACGATACATCCGATCGCGTTCGTCAATGGGACGATCCCCGCATCCGCTACATCAGGCATCCTCAGAATATCGGTCGCAGTCGCAATATGCGATCGGGTTTCGATGCAGCAGGAGGTGAATATTTCATTAAATTTGATGACGACGATGCGATCGCGCCCGAATTTATCGAGAAAACTGTCGCTGTATTAGAGGCAAACCCGTCAGTAGACTTTGTTTGCACCGATCATTGGGTAATCGATGGCAATAATCGTCGCGATCGCGAAGCAACCGAAGCCAATTCAGAACGATGGGGAAAATCTCGACTTCAAGAAGGACTCATTCCCGACTTACTTCAAGAAACCTTTCTGCGTCAAAGTTTGCAAGTGGGTTCGACGCTATTTCGTCGCGCTTGCCTCGAGGAAGTGGATTATATGCGACCCGAAGCTGACGGATGCGAAGATTTCGACCTTCTCGTGCGTTTGGCGATCGCGGGAAAACAAGGATACTTTATTCCCGAACTACTGATGGAATATCGCATCCACGGCGCGCAAACCAGTCTGAAGCAAGATGTCCATTTCTTATCGGCGAAAACCTTTTGCATTGAGAGTTATCATTTTCAACAGGAACAACTTGAAAAATTGCGCTTGCACAAGTTAGCAGGAACCAAACAGGCTTTAGGCTTACGGTTAATTGAAAAAGGAGAAGTCGCCCGAGGACGCAAACTTCTCGAAAAATCCACCCAAATCTTGGGACAATCACCCAAGGCACGCTTAGGATTAATTTTATCCTATTTGCCGATAAGTATTCGCCGACTAGCATTACAGCTTTTTCGGCAAGTTCGCACCAAAGATTATTCCGATCGCGTCAGAGAAGCGGCTAAGTAGGAAAATAGAAAGTAGCCGAAGTTGAATCATTTCGCTTGCAGATTAGGAGAATAGAATGCCTCAATTGTCTTTGTATCAAAAAATTGCCCGAAATCCTTCTTTAGCTTTTCGTCGAGGCAAGCGAGAACTCGAAAACCAAATAGAAGATTGGGTGCGGGGAATGACGCAGCGCCATATTTGGTCTGAAGTTGTTAATCAAAAAGAAATTAGAGTGGTCGGTTTGAGAAGAACGGGAAACCATGCACTATTGAATTGGATAAAAGAGCAAGAAAAAGGGGAAGTTTGGCATCTTAATAATGTTCAATCGCAAGAAAATCCCTATCGATACAAGTATAATAACTTAAGTGAGTTTTTTCCAAATAACAAATGGTCGATTGACCGATTTAAAAACCAAGCGAAGGGAAATTTAACGCCGAAAGATTGCCTGATTTATAATTATGAAGATTATGCGTTAAGTGATGTATTTTCGGAGAAATTTGAAGAGAAACACGATTTATACTTAGGGAAAACGAAAACAAGATACGATGTACTGGTGATTCGAGACCCGTTTAATCTTTTAGCGAGTCGGCTGAAAAATAATTATATGCCAACCAAAGATAAAAATAAAAATTGCATCGATCTTTGGATAGACTATGCCAAGGAATATTTAGGAGAAACCCAATATTTAAGGTATAATAAAGTTTGCGTTAACTACAATCAATGGACGACCGATATCGAGTATCGAAAACAAATCGCCCAACAGCTCAATTTAGAGTTTTCCGACGCTGGAATTAATAAAGTTTCTGGCTGCGGGGGAGGAAGCTCCTTTGAAGGGCGCGCATTGGACGGTCAGGCAAACCAGTTAGATATCGGGAATCGATGGAAGCATTTTTGCGAAGATAAGGTCTATCGCAAACTGCTCGATAACGAACAGTTGTGGCTCTATTCCGAACAAATATTTGGACAAATTTCGGGTACCGAACAACTGAGAATGAAAGAAATGATTTAATTCTCTAGCCAACCAGTTTTGCTCTATTGCGAACCCACGCTCTGCTCTATTACGGACACGAAAAGCGGAGAATGAAGGATATGAATTGAGAACGAGCGCGATCGCGTCCGACAATTTAATTGTCACCATCCGCTCCTTATTTCAAGAGCGTTTCCAACAAGCTGAGCTGTGGGAACGCCTCTTTTTTTAGCCTGGGACTGTACGACTCATTTCACCCAATCCACCCTCGCGAAGGAGGAGTGAATTATGAAGGTTTCTTCACGCAGATGAAGAGTGCTTCACGCCAAGTTCGCCAAAAATCAATCCTGTTAAAGATTGAATCAAGATTTGGCGACTCTCTATCCACTGGAAATCAAACCGGGCTAGCATGAAATTGTGAAGCGAAGAAGGATACATCCAAGTGCGAAACTTGTCTCCTCATCAGTTCACCCAGGCTTGCATTGAACCGATATTTGTCTGCATTGCTAAACCCTCTCGATAAGTTCAAGGAGTCGTAGATATGGAAAATCAACATTCGGAATTGACTCGACAAGGTTGCTGCTGCTTGTGCCAGCCTTATTATTGGAACGGTCGGGAGTTGAACGAAAACGCCACACCTCAAGTCGGAGTTCCAGCGATCGCGTCGCAACCGACCTCCGAACCCGCTTGGCTTGCTGTTGGTGCGTTGGGTGCAACTTCTGCCGTAGCGCGCGATCGCTCGCCCCAATAACAACCCGTCACTTTAACTAAATCCCTTTCCTACAATTGGATTCCCTCTTAACGCAACTCAGTTTCGCTCTGAGTTGTTTCATTTTGAACCCACCTGTCGGTATCCAAAAATTACGCTGAGTGTGAAATCGAAGCCGAAACTACGATTGCAGGATTAAAACCCACGAATTTTTTGCACAAATGTGTAAGAGCGCCCATTGCAAGAGAGCCTATTGCTTAATTATGCTATAACCGAGCCATTGAGACTCTATCCTCTACTATTTTTTGCTCAAAGTTATGTCAGAGACTCAAATTGCTGCCATTATCTGCACCCATAATCGGGATAAATACTTAGGAGCCGCCATCGATAGCTTGTTGGCCCAAGACTGCGATGACTTTGAAATCCTCGTCGTCGATAATGCCTCGAGCGACTCAACGCGCGCCGTCGTCGAAGAACGCCTTTCCCATCCCCGACTCAAATACATCTACGAATCTACCCTGGGTCTTTCCGTCGCCCGCAACCGAGGCGCAAAGGAAACCACAGCGCCCATTTTAGCCTATCTCGATGACGATGCCGTTGCTAGTCCTCAGTGGCTAACCGCCCTCCTTGCAGCCTACCGCCATAACGAAAAACTCGCCATTGCGGGCGGCAAAGTGACCCTCATTTGGCCCGAAGATATTACCCCCCCTAACTGGATTTCCGACGAACTTGCAGGGAACTTGGGGTTGTACGACCTCGGCAAAACTGTCGTTTATATCGATAAACCCGGACTCACCCCCAGGGGTTTAAACTATTCAATTCGTCGCCCTTTCCTCGAAGAAATTGGCGGTTTCGACCCCAACTTAGGGCGTAAAGGTAAGAATTTACTCTCCAACGAAGAAGTCTACATGACCGAACTCGCCCTGAAAAGGGGCTACCAAGTCGCCTACCTCCCCGATGCCCTCGTCGCCCACAACGTCGCCCCCGAACGCACGAAAGCGGGTTGGTTTTTACAGCGCAGTTGGTGGCAGGGGATTAGCGAATGCTATCGCGAGGAAATTGCGGGGCGCACGGGAGTCGCTCAACTCGGACGCGGGGGGGAACGGATTGTTCGGGGGTTGTATAAAACGTTAAAATATTTTGCCGACCCCGCCCAACGCTTTGATAATTTTGCCTATGCTTACGGTCAAATTGGTTATTTGAGTGCGGCAGTCAAGGGAATGTTGCGATCGGCAAGGTAGGTTTTGGGTTTTAGGTTTTAGGTTTTAGGTTTTTAGCCCCTACTGCCCACTGCCCACTACCCACTACCCACTGCCCCAAAAGGTTTGAGGTTTTACCGGACACCCAACACATTCAACATGAAAAAAGCACTGATTTGTGGCGTATCGGGTCAAGATGGCTCGTATTTGGCAAAGTTGCTCCTCGAACGAGGGTATACGGTGTACGGCACCTCGCGCGACGCGCAGATGTCGTCGTTTAAAAATTTGGTTCGTTTGGGCATCCGCGACCAAATTAAACTGGAGTCAATGGCCCTCACCGATTTTCGCAGCGTTTTGCAGGTGTTGATGAAGGTGGAACCGGATGAGGTGTATAACCTAGCCGGACAGAGTTCGGTGGGACTGTCTTTTGAGCAACCGGTGGAAACCTTGGAGAGTATTTCTCTGGGAACGCTGAATTTGCTCGAAGCCATTCGCTTTACCGGCGCGCCGATTAAATTTTATAATGCGGGGTCGAGCGAATGTTTTGGGGATATTGGCGATCGCGCGGCGGATGAAACTACCCCATTTCGCCCCAGGAGTCCCTACGCGGTGGCGAAGGCAACGGCGTTTTGGGAAGTGGCGAATTATCGCGAGGCTTACGGGTTATTTGCTTGTTCGGGTATCCTTTTTAACCACGAATCGCCCTTGAGACCGGAACGGTTTGTGACTCAAAAAATTGTCGCTGGGGCTTGTCGCATCGCTGGAGGCAGTTCGGAGAAGCTGTATCTTGGGAATGTGGAGATTCAGCGCGATTGGGGTTGGGCTCCGGAGTATGTGGAGGCAATGTATTTAATGTTACAGCACGAAGAGCCGGACGATTACGCGATCGCCACCGGAGAAAGTCACAAGCTAGAAGATTTTGTCGCTGGGGCCTTTGCAGCAGTAGACTTGGATTGGCGCGATTGGGTGGTTGCGGATGCGAGTTTGTTACGTCCGACTGATTTAGCCATTAGTCGCGGCAACCCGGGCAAGGCGAAGGAAAAGTTGGGCTGGGAAGCGAAGTATAAAATGCCTGATGTTGTGCGTTTGATGGTGAACGAAAGACTCGAGGGAAATTAAAAATTAAAAATTAAAAATTAAATACAATTTACCAGTTGAGCAGATGAGAAAATACGGAAACAGAGGAAACGACAAATGAGAAATGACCATTGGTGACAATTTCTGACTGAAACCCATACTTCGAGGTGGGGCTTAAATCTTACAGCGAGTCGCTCGAGTCACCTAAAGATGAATAGTACTTTCTGTTAGCCCTGAAAGTTTAAGTCCTTATTCAACGAGTCCAAAGCCTGATTCGATCTAGATTCCTAACCCGTTTTAACGGGTTTTAGCGTTTAGCCACGAACTTTAGTTCTTGGCGGACGCTCGAATCCAAATAGTAAGCAAAGTCTAGCATAAACTTGCCAAAAATGACTAATGACTAATGACCAATGACAAATAACCAATGACTAATGACTAATGACCAAGGACTAATAACTAATGAAAATTTTAATGCTTTCGTCTACATTTCCTTACCCTCCAACGCGGGGAGGGACGCACAATCGCACGTTTAATTTGCTCAAACCCCTCAGCAAAAATCACTCTATTACTTTAATTACATTGCGATCGCCGGATATTAAAGATGAGGAAGTTGAAGGACTTCGCCAGTGGGTAGACGAGTTAGTGCTATTTCCCCGTCCCACAAACACAGGAGGAGGGATGGGTCAAAAAATCCAAAGAACCCTGGAATTTTTACAAAAAGGTACGCCGCCCAATGTGCGATACTTGTACTTGCCTGAAATTCAGCAATGGGTCGATGGCGCGGTGGAAGCCCAAAAATTCGACGCAATTACGTGCGAGCATAGCGTTAATGAAATTTATGTGCGATCGCAGTGGAAAAAACAATTAACAACGGTTGTCGATATTCACAGTTCGGTGTACCGCACTTGTAAAAATCAATTGGAAACGGGAACCAGCGACAATGCACTGCGCGATCGCTTTTATCTTCCCTTATTGCGTCGCTACGAACAAAATTATTGCCGGAAATTTACAAAAGTTGCGGTAACAACGGATGAAGATTTGCAGCAGGTCAGGGAATTTGATCCCAATAGCGATGCGACGGTTATTCCCAACGGAGTCGATCTCAAAGAATTCACGTATCGGACGGCGGATCCAGGAGGGTATCATCTGGTTTTCCTCGGTGGAATGGACTATTTTGTTAATATCGATGCGGCTTGTACCCTGGGACGAGAAATTTTCCCGCGCCTGCAAGAGAAATATCCCGACGCAACGCTGACGTTAGTGGGGTCGAAACCCGCGCCGGAAGTGTTAGCCTTGGGCGAACGTAAGGGAGTGACGGTAACGGGACGAGTGCCTTCGATGACGGAATATTTACACCAAGCGACAGTATTTGCCGCCCCCTTGCGCGCGGGATTTGGCATGAAAATTAAAACGTTGGAGGCGATGGCAGCAGGCGCGCCGGTAGTCGGAAGCGATCGCGCCCTCGAAGGGTTGAAGGTGGACGGCGAAGGCGTTACCCTACAAGCGTTGCGCGCCAATACCGTCGATGAGTTTGTCGATGGGATTAGTCGGTTGTTTGAAGATGTGGAGTTGCGCGATCGCCTCTCGAAGGCAGCGCGATCGCGTATCGAGAAGGAGTATACTTGGGAACGGGCTGCGCAACGCTACGAACAATTAATAATTAATAATTAATAATTAATAATTAAATACAATTACGTCCAATTCCCAATTCCCCACGCCCCATTCCCTATCCCCCGTACAACTGCATCACTTCAGTTAAATTCATACGCGATCGCGCGCCCGAAGTCAATGGCGAAGTGCGATCGCAACTGAGATGTTCTGCCGCAGCACAAGCAATCATTGCTGCGTTGTCCGTACACAGCTTTAACGGCGGGAAATACACGCGCAAATCGCGCTCTCGGGCTGCTGCTTGTAAATGCTCCCTCAAGCCGCTATTCGCCGCCACGCCGCCCCCCACGGCAATGGTTGTGAAGCCATAATCGAGGGCGCAGGCGAGGGTTTTTTGGGTTAGCGATCGCGCGACGGTTTCCTGGAAACTTGCCGCCAAATCCGCGATCGGTAACGCTTCCCCCTCCCCTTCCAATTTTTGCACCAAGCGCAGCATCGCCGTTTTCAAGCCGCTGAAACTGGAGTCGTAGCGATGGTAGCCGCCGCCGGGAAGGGAAATTCGACCTTCGGGTAAGGCAAAAGCGCGGGGATTGCCTGTTTTCGCGATCGCATCAATAGCCGGTCCGCCGGGGTACCCCAACCCCAACAAGCGCGCCACCTTATCAAAGGCCTCTCCCGCCGCATCGTCGCGGGTACTGCCCAACATTTCGTACTCCCCGCACCCCTTCACCCCAATTAAGCTGGTATGTCCCCCCGAAACCAACAAGCAGAGAAATGGCGGTTGCAGTTGCGGTTCGCTGAGATAGGTGGCGTAAAGATGACCTTCCAAGTGATGAATGGCTAAAAAAGGTTTATTGCGAACCACGGAGAGGGTTTTTGCCGCCGTCACCCCCACCAAAAGCGCCCCCACCAATCCCGGCGCGCAAGTTGCGGCAATTCCGTCGATGTCGTCCCAATTAACGCCTGCCTCTTCAATGGCTCGGGCAATACAATCGTTGACGAGTTCGACATGGCGACGCGAGGCGACTTCAGGAACCACCCCGCCATAGCGTCGATGAATCTCAATTTGAGAAGCGACGACATTACTCAAAACTTTACGATTTTTTACAATTGCGGCGGCAGTTTCGTCACAACTGGTTTCAAGGGCGAGAACGGCGGTCATAGGGGTATTGGATAGAATTTTGAGTGTTTGGATTTTAGGGACTTAAGCTTTACTCAATCGACCTCTCAGAGTAATATTGCGTCTAGTGTACGAAGGATAAAATTCATCTTTTGTGCAAATAACTTATACTTTTGTAACAAAAGGAAAACTCTTTTGCTATGAGAAAGCTGTTCGCTTTAATCCTTGTTGTCACCTTGTGGTTCAACTTTGCCCCTTCCGCCCAAGCGGAAAACGGAGTTGCAGCGCTAACGCCTTGCAGCGAATCGGTCGCGTACCAGCAGCGGGCCAAAAACTTCCGAAACACCACCAACGACCCCCAATCCGGTCAAAAACGGGCCGAACGCTATGCAGAAGCTCTTTGCGGGCCTGAAGGGTTGCCCCACCTTATTGTAGACGGTCGCCTCTCCCATGCAGGGGATTTTCTGATTCCCAGCGTTCTTTTCCTGTATATTACCGGTTGGATTGGTTGGGTCGGTCGCGCCTACTTGATTGCGATCAAAGAGGATAAGAATACCGAAATGAAAGAAATTATCATTGATGTTCCTTTAGCGTTCGGTAAAATGTTGAGCGGTTTTGCTTGGCCTCTGGCGGCGTTGGCTGAATTTACTTCGAGTAAGTTGGTCGTTCCCGACAAAAATGTACCGATTTCGCCTCGCTAGAAGTTTGTTGTTGTATTTGGAGAATCAATCATGGAAGGTTTCACAAAGTTTCTTTCGACTGCGCCGGTTTTAATTATGGCTTTATTGACCTTTACCGCCGGTCTGTTGATCGAGTTTAATCGTTTTTATCCCGATTTACTCTTTCACCCGCTGAGTTAGAGGTGTTTAATCTCTTAAAACCAGTACGTTTAAGTTGAGGTTTTAGGAGAGGTTCGTTTAAGGCGATCGCGCGTGCGAAGTGCGATCGCTTTTCCATTTTCTTGCGTAAAAACTTTTAACTGTTGCCATGAGAGATCTCGCCACCCACAGTAACTTTTACTTAGATTTGTGACGATATCCCCTTTTTTTGTTGCTCTTAAGTTGGCAATTCCTACGGAGGACGCGGGGATTGTAAAGTTTTTATCATATAGAGATGAAGGGTTTATGAAAACTTTAAAATCAAGTCGTTCGATTAATCCTCTCGAAAACTTCCATTTTGAGAATTTTTGGAGAAAGATCATGTTATGGGAAGTCCGAATGTTGACGGCAAGAGGCGATGTCCGTGTATTACAGACCTATGAAAATCGAGAAACCGCGTTGCGCCACGTCGATACAATTTACTCTAGGTATGGCTATCCGATGCACCTCGCCTATCGAGTGTATCCGGCATCTGGCAGACGCGATCGCCAATTTGACTCTGTTCTGACGGCAGCGATTTGTTAATACAGCGCCTTGGGCTGTATCATAGTACAATCGATTAGCCAGTTAATGGTGGGCATTGCCAAGGGTGAGAGAATTTGTTGAATCCAGCTTTTGAGCGGCAATTCCCACCCTACACAATCTTGAATTTGGACCATTGATAAGAAATTGGTTTGCTCATTGTTGTTACTGTACCTCATAGCAGCGCAGAGTGCTGTATCGCATTCAATCGCCAATTTGATTCTGTTCTGACGGCAGCGATTTGTTAATATCGCGTTCAATGGCCAATTTGACTCTGTTCTGACGGCAGCGATTGGTTGAGAAATCAACTTAGGCTTGAGGTTTGGCTGCAACTGACAACCCAGAACCCACCGCTTAAACCCGTCTCCACCAACAGCCGCCGAGAATTTTAGGAAACCGCTTGGCGTAATCTTCCGGTCCGACATAGACCCAAGCAATGCGATCGCTAGCTAAACGCATCAGACAACGGTAGAAAAAGTCGGGATGTTCTTCTAACTCGTCGAGGACAGCAAGATTGACTTTAGGAACTCGATACAATTTACCATAAACCGTTCCCGTCCCCGGACGCAGCAGAGGATAAGACCCTTCGTCAAACAGTTCGGCATCCTCCACCGCATCATCAGCCACAAAAACGGAATTTGCCAAATAGCGATGATTGCATTCGCCGGGAAGAAGCGTCCCGTAAACAAAGATATCGACCCACGTCCCATCGGACACAGTAATATTCAAGCGCTTGTTTTGTTGTTCCATTTCCACAGACAACCCGACATAAAATTTGTCATCACATGGGCGACAATGGGAACGAGTAAATTGCCCGTCGCGATCGCGCTAAACCCCAAGGCCAAACCAATAGCCGTCGCCCAAACTGCATAAGGCCATTGCTTGTTCCCACTTAAATGTAAAACGCCGAATAACACGCTGGAAATAGCCACCGCCGAGACATTGGCACCGAGGGCGGGAAGCATTACGCCGCGAAACAGCAACTCTTCGCTTAAACCGGGCAACAATCCCAACCAAATATAGTCGGGCAAAATAAGAGGTTTGAGAACTAATTCTAAATAATAATTAGCACTCCGGCGATAGGCAGGCCAAAGACGATATAGCCCGCCGCTAGCCGCCGTAATTGCTAAAGAGAGACCCATTCCCCAGAGAATATCCCGACCGGAAAATTGCATGGGCAACAGCGGTACCGACCAAACTTTTTGCCACAACTTAGCAATAACCAACAAGACAATGGCTGTGACTCCCATCGCAATCAGGACAGACGTGCGAGTGAGAGGTTCGATATCGGGGCGATCGGAATTTTCCACGGATTATAAGGCAAATAGCTGCTTGGAGGATAGTTGAGGGCGCAGGGCTTCGGGGCTGATGCCAGCGCGATGGGCAACGAGAACGCCTAGCGCTTCTAAGTAGGAATTGACCCGAATGGCTTTAATGCCAAGGGCTTCGGGGGATACTTGCATGGCGGTGCGATTGTCTTCAACGGCGATAATTCGGGCGCGGCTGAAGTTGAGAACAGCACTACCGCCGCAGGCATCGGCAGGAACGACGACGGCATCGACGCTATCTGCCCACAGGCTTTCGGGGGAAGGCCGTTGGGAATCGGCGAGATATTGGGGGGCGCGAGAGAGGCCGACGAGGACGCAAGGGAGGAAGGTGTAGCCCAGTTCTTCGGCGGCAGCGCGGGGGGAAAGATTGGGATCGAGGGGAAGGGGGGCAAGGGCGGGGGCATGAGCGCAGGGAATTTGGAATTGGCGGACGACGAGGTGGGAGATAACGGCTTCTGCACCGGCGATGGGGTCTACGCCGGAACCGGAACGATAGTTTTGGAGGGCGGGGCTGTCGGCACTTTCGTCAGGGAAACGGGCAACGATCGCGATCGCCTCGGCCCTCATCCTCTCAATTGACACTTCCGCCGCCCGCAACAAACTTCCGGGGTTGGATATCGTCCCCCAGCTCGCACCAGAGGCGGCTGTTCGCACTTCTACGCCCAGGGGAGCATCGGTTAGGACAAAATCGGTCAATTCAATGCCCAACGTGGCTCTCGCAGCATCGGCAGCTTGGAGATGGCGCAGGCGCAGATCGGGTTCGATGGCGCGATCGAGGATTAGTCCGACGCGGTTTTGATGAACCGGTTGCAATCCCCACTGTCCGGCGGCGAAGCGGTCGAGGGCGTAGCCTTCAACGTAGTGGGTGTTGGGCAGATTCCAGTAGAGTTGCGCGCCGTTGAGGACATTGGGGTGGGCGATCAGGCGATCGCAACACGAGGCGATCGCGCGAGCGACGGGCAGCGCATCCCCAGCATAGCCGCCGATGGACGCGCCAATGCCAGTGGGAACAATTACAACAACAGTAAACGGACGCGAGTTCACGTAGCAGTAGAAGATTGGGAGTTTTCTGTTGTTACAATAGCCTCGACTTGGACTTTTTGGGCGGTGCTGTCAACATTCGTAACAGCCCAGCGCAACGGTTCGCCTCGTTGGGCAAGTTCTGCTTCGATGTCTCGGTGCAGTTGAGTCGGATTTTCGCGCAAGTCGATTTCGGCGGTAATAAAGTGAGTGGTCATAGAAGTTAAGCTGCTGCATTTCAAGATGGGCAACTTTAATTCTCTCAAAGGTAAGAGGCAATAAGCAATAGGGGAGATGGGGAGATGGGG
>JAXHVQ010000054.1:0-36642 GCA_034189065.1 Cyanobacteriota bacterium | reverse complement strand
GGGGTGACGGGGTTCAGAGTTCAGAGTTCAGAGTTCAGAGTTATGGGTGACGGGGTGACGGGGTTCAGAGTTATGGGTGACGGGGTGACGGGGTTCAGAGTTATGGGTGACGGGGTGATGGGGAGACGGGGGGACGGGGAGACGGGGGGACTGGGTGAAACAATTGATGTGTCGTCAGAATTTATAGAATTGGTATAAGCTGTTGGGCTTTTGTAGGAGTTCCTCAATTTCTCTAGAAGACTGACGCTTGCTGACGTTTAGTCGAACGAAGGGACTAAGCCAATTTCCAATTTTAATGGGCGTTAGTAGATCGATCGCTTAAGGATTTTCGATTTGCGCGATCGCCTCTTCGGGGGTTTTTTCTCCTTTCATCACCGCTTCTATTCCGGGCAGATATTTATCCATCATCAGAACGTTGGGATAAACAATGCGTTTGATAAGAGAAGGAGTCAGCGTACCGCCTTCGATGTCGAGACTGGTTTTGTAGCGAACTTCGCCATCGTTGAAGTCCATCTCGAAGTTGCCCATAATTAAACCATAGTTGGCGCGGGTGAGAAATTCGGCCATTATAAGGCGTTGGTTTTCGGGGATGCGATCGCCCCAGATCGAGTAGAACATAATTTGTTGGTCCTCTTCATCGACTTGGGCGTAACAGTTCCACTCGCCGTTATCGCCCTCAAAACCCAGACGGAGGGCGGTTTCCCCTTCGACGCGGGTGAAAGTCCAGTCATCTTCGGTGAAAAAGGCGATCGCGCCCATCAACAGGGAAGGAGGTTTTGCTGTCGAGTTGTTCGTCATTTGATTGGGTGAGGTTTGAAAAGCAGCGGCAAGTTCGGCAGTCAGTTCGGCGGTGGCACGGGCGGCAATGCTGTCAATCTCTTGGGCCATCAGGTTTTCCAGGTTGCGGGTAAATTCGCCGACGACTTCGGTAGAGGTATTTTCGCCGAAGGCTTCGAGGGTGTCGCTTGCCCAAGTTTGGAAGGAATTTTGAATGGTGGCAGAAAGTTCGGTTTCGGAAAGGTCATCGCGCACGAACAGACTGGGACTGATATAACTCCAAATGGTACGATAGCCGATTTCTTCCCCATTTTGAGCTTGTTTGACTGAGAGGGCGAACCAATTTTCGCTGGAGAAGAGAGGATGGTTGGGTTGGGTGGCGTTGAGTTGGGCGAGGTAGTCGAGGAGTTGGGAAGCGTGGGGGACGAGTTGGGGGACGAGGGTGGGATGGAGGCTGGCTTCAATTTGGAGGTTGGGCGCGGGTTGGAAGTTGACAGCAGTTTGGGCGTTTCGAGTTTCGGGTTTGAGGTTGAGGAGGGCGGCGGTTTCGAGTTGGCGGTAGAGTTGGGGCGTTACATCGAAGGTGAGGCGACATTCGTTGGGGGTGTCCTGGTTGGGGACGAGGGCGAGGTGGGTGACTTGGAGGGGGATAGGGGAGTTTGAGGAGTCGGTGAGGGTGAGTTCCATTCGCGGTTTCTTGAGTAGATGTGGGGTGGGTGTTTTTATCGCGCGATCGCCATCAAACAGATTATCTCACGCTTGGCAATGTTTACTTCAAGTAAATGTAGGATGGGAATTGCCATCGCGTACTCAAAATTTGGAAATTAGATCGCGCTTGGCAATGCCCACCGATAATTTGAGGTAGGCAAGATGATTTGAGGAAAGAACCAGAATTGATGAAGTTAAGCTAAAACTGCCTTAACCGCCCTACACCACTCTACTTGTCTACCCTAAGCAACTACGTGTTATCTTTTCTTACCAAGAGCCTCAGCTAAATCTCTCTTTTGCTGAGCATTGAGCATTGATTTGTAATATTTTAGTTTTTCTTCGTTAGCTGCTTTGATCAGTCCCTTTTTTGGCAGATCGTAGCGAGCATCTTGAAGTTGATTAACTGTCTCGGTAATTTGAGCAGTAAAATCCTCTCTTTTTTTACTAATTTCGGAAGTTTTGGGCTTACCTTGTAAAGCTTTTAATTTTTGTTGTAGCTTTCTGAGTTGGGATAAATGCTGACTTATCTCTCTTCCTTTTTTCTGATTTTCTTCTGCATTTCCTATCCATACATTATCAGGCTCATTAAACATATTTCTCAAGCATTTTTTTAAAGCTTGAGTCACTTCTCGCTTACTTCCTTTTTTAGGCTTGCATCCTAAATCTGTAAGTTTTTTTACGACTTGCTTATTTGTTTTTCCTTTTACTTCTGATAGCAAGTTTTTACGGATAACTTCATAGGAAACTATATGCCTTCGGTTAAAGTTTTGTTTTAATTTACCTTCTTTAAAGTATTCTGGATATCTTTTTTCTAACTCTTTTTTAGTGGATTTTCGCCACCCAGGTCGATAATCTGATAAATTATTTGATTTTTTCTTCTTACTTTTTTTTGTTCTTTGTGGAGTTTTGGGATTTTGCTCGACCTCTTTCTTAACAATTTCGGCTTTTTTCTTGGGATTCGATGCTTTGTCAATCTCCTTTTGCTTATCTTTCGGAAGCTTTGGAACCTTACAGGAGGAGCAAACATAAACCTCGCCGTCGTCAGTAACTTTGGCTTTGTGCCCGCCTTCTAGTGATTCCTCTGCTACTTTGTCACGCTCGACATCCTGATTATTTCGCTTTTGCTGCGCACCATCATCTTCTAGACGAGACTTTCCATCTCCCTTCTTATTCTTTTTCTTCTTAAACTTCTTCGCCAACCCCTTAGCAATCCCCTTCAACTTCGCAGCAAACTTCTTCGCCGCCTTCTTCAACCGCTTTAACAACCAATTGGACACAAAATCAATGACTGCAATCCCCGCTGCCGCTAACATCATCCCAAACTGCGGTCCCGACTGCCCGCCCTTCACCGCCTTCAAAAACCCAATAAACGCATCAAAGGCACTCAAAATCGAACCCACCGCCCCCCAAGCAGCCACCAACGACTCGATAATCGTCTTAATCGCCCCCACTGCCGGGATAATCATCGACACGACTTTCTCAATCAACAGCCCGATTAACGCTGCCGGAATTGCCGCCTTCAGCGCATTCCAAGCCATCTGCGCGATCGCGCCCATGTCAATTCCACCTGCAACCAACTGCTGAAGCACCTCCGACGGCACGCCTAGAATCGAGTCCACTTTCCCTTGGAACCAAGTCTGCGTCTGGCTTTGGAACGCACCCCAAAGGTGATTTTCAACCCCATCCTTCGCCCCAGCGCCCAAATTACTCACCCACTGTCCCGGGTTAGCCGCAATATCGGGAACCAACGCGGCAAACGCCCCCATCGTTTGCAACGCACCTTCAGCAAACTGAAGCGCGCCATCGACGGTACTCTTCACCCCATCAACGGCAAACAACATTCCCTTTTCCATCGCGCCGAGGGCAAAATCCAACCCTTTGCCCAACACATCCAGCGCTGTTTGAATTCCCCGATTTAACCCCTCAGCCAACTGGTTAACCGCCGCCTCTGCATCCTTAACCTTCTGCTGAATCGCCTTGCGGAACTTGTCGCGGGTTTCGGGGAACTTCGCCAACACCCTATCGCCGATCGCGATCGCGGCATCGCCCACGCGCTTTATAATCCCAACAATCGCCTTGCGCCCGAGTTCAATGGCCGCCGTTGCCAATTTTTTAGCCCCCTCAATCGCCGCCCGCATCAACTGACGTGCCGTCTCAAAGGCTTTTTGAATCGCTTTCTTAATCCCCTCAAAGAAACTGGCGGCTGCGTTAGCTACCCAACCCAAAATTCCGCCCGCTTTTTCCTCTCCCTTTTGGCGTTCCTGTTGGGCTGCTGTCTCCCCTTTCGCCCGTTCTTCCTCTGCTTTTGCCTCGCCTTTCTCAATTTCCCGGACGGCTTCCGACTCGGCTGCCGTTTTCTCCGTCTCAACTTCTGCAAGTCCCTCGCCCACCAAGCGATCGGTTTCGGTTTGAGCTTCGTTAATTAAAGTGTCCTGTTCCTGCGTCCACTCGCCCCGCAACTGTTCGACTTCGCCTTGGGCTTTCCCCCGTTCGGCTTCCTGTTGGGCGCTATTTTCCTGCTTTAATTGTTCGATCGCGCTGTTCGATTTTTCCTGTTCCTGAACCACCTGTGCGTCCCGTTCCTGACGCTTGGCGGCGATTTCTCCTTGGGCGGAAGCGATCGCGGCCTGAATTTCGCTGCCCTTTTCCTCCCGGGCAAGGATCGCCGCCGCATCTTGTCCTCCTCCCGCTTCCGCGATCGCGGCCCCTGCATTCCCCTCAATTTGTGCGGCCCCTGCTTTCCCAGCGGCAATCTCTGCGGTTAGGGTTTCTGGGGGCAGCGTCGCCTCAATCTCCGTATCCCCCATCGGTTCGGCCCGTTCGCGATCGCCTTTCGCCTTCGCTTCTGTCGTCGTAGCTGTCAGTTGCGCCCGTTGTTGTTCGAGTTGTTGCGGATCGGCGTTCCCTTCCATTGCCAATGTGGGGGCAGCCCCGGCGGAGAAACTGGGGGCGCTGGCATCAGTAGTGGGCAACTGACTCACGGACGCTTGGATATTGCGCGCGTCGGCATCGGAAAGTTTGCCCTCTTCATCTCCGGCGACGGCTGGGGCGGGTGCTGGAATAGGCGGCGCTGGCGGGGCGGCTGGCGTGGGTTCTGGCGGTTGAACGGGAACGTCTGCCCCTTCCGGCGCTTTTTCCACCGGTTTGGCGGTTTCTGCGGGAGGCATTTCGGCTTCCGATGCTGGCGTTTCCTGTCCTCCTGGCGTTTCCAGCGTCGGCGGGTTAGCGGCAAGGGTTTCCCGTTCTTGGCTGACGGTGTTGCCAATCGCAGCCCCCACGCCTCCCAGAGCTGATTTCAGGTGTTGGGGGGCGACGCTACCCAAAGCGGCCATTGCTGCGGCGGGATCCGATTGGGAGACGGCGGGGGCAGGAGGCGTGGGCTTTTCCGCGATCGCCGTTCCTCCCCCTCCTCCGCCTCCCACTGGCGTTTCGGGGACAGCGCCTTCTTGGAGGGCTGCCATTGCCGCACTCTTTTCCCCCGGCGACAGGGTACCATTCTCATTCCCTTCATTGGGGGCGGCTTCGGCCATGCGCTGCTGAATAGCTTCGGCTTCGGCGGCTTCATCCACATCGCCCCCGGCAACTTCTCCGCCTCCGTCAAGGGCGATCGCGCCCCCACCTCCTGCTGCTTGCTGGGGGGCTGCCACCGTTGCCCCAGACCCTCCTGCTGAAGCTGTATTCATTTGGGGTTGATTCGCCATCCCGTTGTCTGGGACAGGTTGTGCTGCCCCTTGTTGGGCTTGCTGTGCTGCGACTTTTGGCGAAGCGGCTTTTTCTACCGCTCCTGTCTCGCCGCCTGGGGAATTAGCTGTTGTTTGCCCTTCGGGGGTTGGCAGAGTTGCGGCTTCGGGGCTTCCCAACGGTTGGAGATTGGCGTTATTTTCCTTAGAATTTTCCTTGACTTTTGTCTCAGCTTGTGAATTGAGTTTCTCGGACGCGATCGCCTTTTTGCCCCCTAAAGGTTCGGCTTTAGGGCTATTTTTCTCAGAACTCTCCTGGATTTTTGCTTTTTTTTGTGTATTTTCGGGTTGCGAGGGAGCGATTTCCGTTCCCCTCTTTGCCGCCTGCCTTCCCTCTTGTTCTAAAGTTTTATTAAGTCCCTTTTTTGTATTCTTTTTATTAGACTTATCCGAAGTTCCCTTTGTTGCAGCTCCCGAAATTCCCCCCCCACTCTGCTGAATCGTATGAGTCAACTCATGGGCTGTCAACTCATTTTTTCCGGGCGACTTTCCTTTCCCATAATAAATATCTTGCCCGTGGGCAAACGCCTGCGCGCCCAAATCCTTATTCATCTGCACCGCAGCCGAGTCGGTATGCACTCGCACCCCGGAAAAATCCGCCCCAAATCGACTTTCCATGAAAGAACGAGTTTCTTGTTCGAGCGGTTGTCCTCCCCCTTGACCGAGTTTTTGCTCAATTTTTGCGCTGTTTTTGCCTTGTTCGTTCCCTTTTTGCCCAACCGTTTCTTGACGCTGAACAAGCGGAGTAATTGTTTCAGCAAGGGGTTGTTTTTGTCTGGCGTTTTCGGATGATTCCTCTTCAACCTCACTCTCGGCTGCCGGGTCTTCCATTTTCATGACTTCGGCGGCTTTGGCATCAGCTTCTTGCTCGTATTTGTCCCCCGGTTGCCCGATTTTGAGTTGAGTTTGGATGCTGGTTTGGGTCAGGTCGGGATTTTCTTCGCTCTTGCTTGCGGCTGAAGGAGAGGCTTTGAGGTTGATGGCTTCCTCTGTGTCTCGTTCGCTTTCTACGGAAGGAGAAATTTCTGTTTTTAAGTTAACGGTTTCTTCGGACTCTTGTTCGCTTTCTACAGAAGGAGAGGTTGCTGTTTTTAAGTTAACGGTTTCTTTGGAGTCTTTTTGGCTACCGCGTCTTCCCTGTACTGTGGGAATGAGTTTGGGGATGGGGTTGGAGGATGCCGATTGAGGAGGTTCGTATTTGGGGCTACCGCGTCTTCCCTGTACTGTGGGGATGAGTTTGGGGATGGGGTTGGAGGATGCTGATTGAGGAGGTTCGTATTTGGGGCTACCGCGTCTTCCCTGTACTGTGGGAATGAGTTTGGGGATGAGGTTGGGGGTCTCGGCGGCGGCTTGCCCTATGTCTTCGCGAGTGATGCCTTCGGGACGCAGCCCCGGACGACGCGGCTGTTCTGCCGATCGCTCCCCTTCGTTTTCCTGTGGGTGGGGACGGCTGGGGAGAACGGCTTTTGTTTTGTATTGCTGAACGCGCTCTTTCATGGGCTGATTGCGAAAACGCACTTCTGTCAGTTTACTCTTTTTGTGAGGTGAGGGACGAAAAGTTTTTTGAAGAGGGCTAAGGTTGTTGGAGGGACGCGAGCGCTGCCTGAACTTCGCTCTCCCTTTCCTCCCGGGCGACGATTGCAGCAACATCCTGTCCTCCCCCGGCTTCCGCGATCGCCTTTTTGCCCCTTATAAGGTTCGGCTTTAGGACTATTTTTCTCAGAACTATCCTTAGTTCTTGCTTTTGTCGAACTTGAGAACTTAGTAGGGGGAAACGAATGGACATTAGTCTGCTAGAGGAGGCTGTTCTAGGGGTTCTAGCTCGGAAGGATCTGTTATTGATGGCGATTTTTGTCCGCGATTTGGTGCTTCTTGCGATCGCGGTTGAGCGGGAGTCGAACCATTTGGAGCGGGAGTCGAACTATTTGGAGCGGGAATCGAACGATTGGGATCGTAAGTCTGAATGGACACCGGAAACGTCGTCAGTACGCCAAATTGATTGCTAACTTGTAGTGTTAGAGTTTCCTGTATTGGCACTGGAGATAAAGTATGGCGATAAGAATCGCTCAGTCCGAATTCTCCAGGCAAAGGAAGGAGTTGCACCTTAATATCTCCATTTTCTACCCCCTTAACCAGCCAAGAAAGTTCGAGAATGACAGGCAGTCCCGAACGAATCGGATAAAGATTGGGAGAATTAGCTTGAACTGGCTTTCCGTTAATCTTAAACTCGACATTAAACGGAGCCTTTTCAACTTTAACGGTTCCTGTATTTTGACTAAAAATAGCTTCTCCCTCCTCTCCTTTCGCTTCAACCATAATTTGAAAGACATATTCACCTTCTGGCAGTAGTCCTGTTGGTACATTCTCACATTTCAGCGAGTCCCCCTTCTCTTGGGGGATAGAACAAAATTGACGCAGGTCGTTAGGATACTGATATCGTTTTAAATCGACAGAAGTCCCATCGGGCGATAAAGCTTTAATTGTCACTGCTTGAATATCTTTCGGGTCGCGAATCTCCCACCCTAAAAGCGATGAGCCGCTATTGGCATCTGGGTTCGCAGAAAAAGAAGAGATTTGCGACGAAGGTTCTGGCTTGACTTCAACTGGATTAAGAGATTCGATAGTATCTATCGTTTCATCTTCTTTTAAAACATCAACTTTAATTTTATAATCATCTGCGGTAATCGCTGTGCTATTAATATTCCATTGACACAACAAAACTTGACTTTGACCTAAATTGCATCTCAAATTAGGTGTTGGGGATTCAAGATTTTGTGCTTCTCTAACTTTTGTCACTACCAGAATTTCGTCTGTTTCGTCATACTCAATTTTATACTCATGTTTATAAATATTATCTTCGGTACCGCTTAAAGTTACCTGTACTGTCGATGAAGGCTCGATCTGATTGAGATCGACGATTTCCCATTTTGCTCTGATAACATCATTTTGGTCTTGTTCGTAAACCTGCCGATCGACTGACAAATTCCGCATCAATTTACCTGGAGCTTGGATTTCTATGATGTCTGTTTTCTCGGAATCTGCAATTTCTCGATTATTTCTTTTTCTCACTCCAAATAAAGAACGTCGAGCAATGGGAAAAGCTTCTACAGTAAAGTGATATTTTCCTGCTCCTTCTACTTCCGTTTTTAAATTGCAACTTAACTTTTTTTGTTGGGGAGAAGTACAGCGAATTTCTTCGGCTTCAACAGGCAGGTTTTCGCTATTTTGTTCTACCGCATTAGTAGAAGAGGTAAACCCGTTATTAGTCTGTTGTTGCGTATAACCTTCGGGAATTTTGCCCTCAAAAGAATAGGTGGTTCGACTGTACTCTTTTCCCTCTCCATCAATTGCAGCGACCTGCAATTGGCTCAGTTGATGCAAATTTCTAATTTCCCAACGGAGTTGTACGGGTGTATTTTTCCCTTCTCGATAATTTCGAGCTTTTTCATTATCTCCATTGTGGGAATAAAATTGTGTAATTCTAGGTGCGGGGGGAAGATACAAAAGCTTCCAAGCAAATACACCTAAAGCTAATAAAATTAGGAAAATCAATGAACCAATTATCCACAGCGGTCGCGCTTTCCAAATTAATGTTCCCTGGGGAAACTCTTGTAGAACGCGAGGCGGTTTATTGGTTCTGGGTAAGATAAAGGAAATCGCATTTTCAAGTTCTAAATGAAACGGAATTTCCAATCCCTTTCCCCAAAGGGGTCTTCGCCACCATTTCCAACGACGCGGCCGAGCAATTAAAGTTACAGTTTCGCTTTTTCCTGGCTGAAGTTGAACGGCGGAGGGTTGGATTTTGTAGTTAAAAATTGAACCCGAATCTTTGGCTTCTACGACAATTTCTCTACCTATATTTCCCGGATTTGTCATTTTAATGACAAACTCAGCTTCGGAGTGAGGACGCTTATTAGATCGAGGAATAACTTGAATCTGGGGCGACATTTCAACTTCGATACTGTCGTCGGGTTCGATTTGCAAGTAAACGATATCCAGCAGGACTGAATCGCTTTTGTTTGTAGAGAGGAGGCGAACCGTCGGATTATAGGTTCCAGCAGGGGTGTAGCGAGGGGGATGCAGGTAAAGAAAGAGCTTTCCTGTTTGTCCTGGATTGAGTTCTAAACCCTGGGTTTCTCTTACTAAACCGGGCATCTCTAAATCGCTTTCTGGATATTTAACAGCGTACCAACTTTTATCTAAGTCCGGACAAGATAAGTAGAACCGATCCGTTCGATCGGAAAAGTTTTTAACTGTAACCGTAACTTCTAAAGCCTCGCCAGCTTTAAGATAGTAAGGATTTTCAACATCTGTTGCGGGCTGTAGAATGAATTCCGAGCGATCGATCCATTCGGCATCTTCTTGGAGAGGAGAGACGCGAAGTTGCTGAGGACGACGAAAAGGAGGAAAATCGGGGTATTGAGATGGAGCTTGAATTAAGATTTCGTAGTTGTAAGTCGTTGCCTCAGCAAGTGAGGGAATGTCGAATGTCAGAGTAATACTGCTTTGTTCCTTTGGTTCTAGTTCTAGCGATCGCGGCGTGAGAATAGACCATCTCGTTAACGGCTCTGAGCGTCGGTCGATACTGGCAATCCAAATGTTAACATCGGCTTTTGTCTCTCCTAAGTTTTCAATGATATATTCGCGTTTTGTTCGCGCGCCGCGACCCACTTTTTGATGATTGACGGATAAGTTTGTTTCAGTTAAAAATAAGGGGTTTTTAGTAGCACTCTGCATTATCTTTTGCTAGTTCTCTACGATAAAGCCGAACTTGACCGTCTTCGGCACCGCTGGTCGCGAAAATATACCGATTGTCTGATTTTACATCAACGCTATTAAATTTGGAATCTGACAGGCGATCGAGAATGATTCCTTTGGCTCGAGCGCGCTTTCCTTGGCTATTGAGGGGCCAAAGTATGACTCTTCCATCATCGCCTGCGCTAGCCAAATAGCAAGCATTGGAGGTGAGAGCAACGGAACGAATTGCTTGTCCCCGATGACCATCATACCAGCGGTCGAGAACGGCGGGGTTACATTTTACGTACAAAGGAGAGATGATACCGCCGTTAGGATAGATGTTGGAGCTGAGGGTTCCAAAATTTGAATCTTGTTCCTGGATACATTGGAGCAAACGCTTTGAATTCAATAATGTAATCGCTCCCTTATTATCTGCCATTGCTAAAATTTCTTGTTCGCTTTTATTTTGAGCAACGGCTAAGGTTTCAATATAGCTTTCTTGACTCCGGATCGGTTTAAATGGCAATGGCTGGTTCTCTTCTTGGGGGTCGTGAAGAATTTGGTAAATTCTCAATCTTTCTAGCTCTTCATCTCTCTCGTTATTACTTCGCACGAACAGTAAAAATAGCTGATTGTACCGTCCCGCTAAAAAAACTGCATTCAAGTTGTCGGGCAAGTTCATACGACTGAAGGCTAAAGCAGAAATTGTCTTTTTTGCATTGACAATAAGCTGCGGTTGCAAGTCGGGTTGACTTAAATCCCATTGATAAAGAAATCCACTTCCATGAGTGCTAAAAAGATGGCGAAAGTTATTACCAAATGCGAGATCGAATAAGCGATCGCTTCTTTGATTTCCAGCTTCATCGGTTAAAAATACCCGCGCTTCGGGACGCTCGGACAAAGATAGCATATCCCAAAGTTGAATTTCTCCATTTTCTAAACCAACGGCAAATAAATCTTGCTCTCTTGCCTGTCCGGGTTGTTCTCGAACGACTTGTATCGCTTTGTCGTTTTCTTCTCCTTTTTCTCCTCGAGTCATTGGACGATTGCGAGACAGTTGAAATAGCTTAGTTTTATCAACTTGCCAGCGACGCAGCGTTTTGTCGCTAGAACCACTGACAATGGTGCTAGCATCGCGATTAAAACGGACTGAGTTAACAGCCGCAGTGTGATAGGTTTGGAAGGGTAAGCCCCAACGCCATCCTCCTAAAAGTAATAGGAGTAGAGCGAGTAATCCTAACCCGAGTTGCCAAGGAAAGGGAACGACGGGTCGAATCTGTAATTCCAGCAATTTACTATTGGGATTGGATTGGATTGATTGGCTCTTTTGTCCTGAGTTTGGGTCAGTTAAAATTGGCTTTGCTTCAAAGGTTAACTTTTTTCCCGTTCCCAACCAAGGACGTTTTTTTCGAGCAATGAGTTCGGTTTCGACTTGTTTTCCAGGATGAAGGATTAAGGGTGGAGGTAGGATTAAATTGCATTTTTTTCGCTCTTCTGGAGAAAAGTAGAGCTCGACTTGTTGAGCTAGATTGCTAGAGTTGGTAAGTTGTAGAGTATAAATTGCTGTATTTGATTGTCGTTTTCGCTGGGTTGCTCCTCTTTTTTGAGGAATTTCTTGTTGGGGGCGATCGCAGCTAATTTCGACATCGCCTTGGGGTAAAACTTCTACAGTACCCCGTTCCTTAATTTGATATTGACCCTCTGTTTTAGCCTCCAAGATAAAATCATATTTTTGACTATTTGTCAAGTGACTCCGGGGGGGCGTACAGCGAAAGATTTTTTCAGCGTTTTCTCCGGGATCGAGAGAGAAACTTTGAGCCATCGTTCCTTCAATCCACTCTGCTTCGAGTTTCAAAAGTTTGAGCGTAATTGGAGTTGATTGAGGGCTGAGATTATAGGCAAAAACAACAATATCGACCGCGTCTCCAGGATACGTTTTAAACTCTTTAATAGGTAAATAAATCTTCAGAGGAATGCGCGGTTTTTCAATTTTCAAAAAGAGCGTTTCGGTTGCATAGAGATTCGGGAATTCGACTGAAAATGCTTTGAGAGTCAAGTCTACCGTTGTGTCGTAGGCAGGAATGGGAGCTTTGGTAATAACAATGTGAAATTCAGTTGCATCGCCGGGGGGCTTTTTTGCACCGACTTCTGGCTCGATTTTATACCATTCGACATTTGAATTGGGATCGCTCCCCGGAGCAGTTATCTCTAAATAAAAGCTCGCAAACTCGGAACTCCCATTTTTGATTTCTACGTCGAATTCGTTTTGATGACTGGGGTCGGAAGGAATATCTGGCGTAAGTTTAAGCTCTTTTTTTGAAACGCTAACCTGAATTAATTGAGTCACGCTTCTCTCCTCGTCTTTGCTAGCGGATGGTAGATCGGTTAAGCTGATATTTTAGCGTAGTAATTGATTTAATTGTTTTCGCTTCCAAGCAAAGTGAAGAATATTAATGCCAAATTCTTGTGCGGTTCGGATTTCGTTCCGAGAGAGGGATAAGCTGTCGTCTAATCCCCAAGCCGTTGAGAGTTCGCCTTTGAGGAGAACGATCCCCTCTCTATACCATAATTCAAGCGGTTGTTGTCCGATTTGAGGGAGTGCGGCGAAGAGAAAAGGATGGTTGCGTAAAAGATGGTCTCGAGGGAGTTGTTTTTGCCAATCTGGGGGGTAAGTTTGGGTTCGTTGGTCGAAGAGTTGATTGAGATAGTTGGGGGGTTCGCTATGGGCAGGCGTTTCGATAAGAAGAACGCCTCCCCGGTTTAAATAGGCATTCAAACACTCGATTTGCTGCGGTTCCAGGTGATGCGTCGAGTTGGCGGACAGGTAAAGGAGATCGTAGTTTTCAATTTGTTCGAGGAAGAGGGTGTTGGAACCCCGATCTAAAGAGAGCCGCCCGATCGCGCTATCCCCAGATAGGGTAGGATAAAGCACTGCTACCGATCGCATTAAGGAAACCCAATTGTTATGGGTACTAGGTTGGGCATTCATGATTGCGACGCGCACAATTCCTTGGGGATGGAGTTGAGCGCGGAGACGCGATCGCAAGTCTAACTGATTTTCTTGGGGATTGAAAACATCGCTCGGCGCGACGACGGAAGTCGCCCCCTGACTCCAGCGAAGGCGACACAATTCAATTTCCCCTCCCTTGGGAGGCGTGGTTTTTTGGTCGATGCGGAAGTATTCTCGGACAATAGCAGAGTCGCGACTTTGACTCAATTCTTCGGGATCCCGGTAACTGACAAATAAATAAGCGGGGGGCGGATTTTCCACCGATGCTTTGGGAACGCGAATGAAAAACGTTATTGGTTCGGAGACAATAATCGGGTTGCCTTCCCAGTCGATGGCAATGCCGGGTTGAATTTCGATCCACGATTGCGATCGCGATTCGCGCACGACACCAGGAGGCGCTGGAATGGGCTTAACCCCTAACCCATAGACGATTCCCGGTTGATGAAGCGCTTGGTAGTGAATGTTTTGGCGCTGGCGGAGATATTGGTGAGCAACCTTCCACAACTCGGCGGTAATCATCAGACTGTCGTATACCTGCAACCGCTCGAGGGGGTGCAGTTTTTGTTGGGGATCGATTGACGGAGGGGGGAAAAAGGGATGAATCATTGCGATCGTGTAAGCGGGAATATCCGTTTCCGACAGTAGCGTTTTACTTAAATCGGCACTTCAGGGAACGCTAGCAGACTTCAATTTATTATTTTACGCGATCGCTGCCAGTTGAGAAGAAGAAGATGGGTTGGGCGTTAGTTAAGGGCGATCGCGCTGCGATGGGTTTTCGAGACGCGCGATCGCCTCCTCCGGTGAGAGTTTCCCTTCGACAACTGCTTCAATAGTGGGCAAATATTCGTCCATCGTCATCACATTGGCATAAACCAAGGGTTTGATTAAATTGGAACTGAGAAACTCGCCTTTTTTGTTGTTGCTCTTTGTTCTCAGGTCGTTAAAATACTGACAAGCATTCCTTTAGTGATTTTCAATTTTCTGATGTGTACAGCAGCCAGGAACGAAGTAGTATTTTTGGCATACCGTGTAGCGATTCCTCTCCACTGCTTAAGGTAGAGGAACGCGTTTTCGACGAGATGTCTGAGCTTATAAGTTGCTCGATCGCGACGAGCGCAGCTCTTTTCTTCGTCTAGAGGGAGGGATAAGTAGGTGGGCGTAATTATCCGTCAAATAGCAATTGAGATTCATTTATTGTGAAACCCTTGTTGTAGCTGGCTTTGCTGCTTCATTTTCGGATTCTGAGTTTTAACATTTATTTATGCCCACCTACTTAACAGGTGTGATAGATTTATCTTGTGCGAGGGCGAGTATTGAGTTGGTGTCGTAGGCTTTATCAGCCAGGAGCATTTCTGCCGACATTCCCTCTATGAGTGTCGCTGCAACTGAACAATCAGCACGGGTACCTTCTGTAATAATGACTCTGAGCGGCATACCATGCGCATCCACGGCAGCCGTGCATCTTGGTATTGAGCCCCCTTTTGTGCGAGCCATAGCTTGATTGCCACCCTGAGCCCCGGTTCCGTGGTGATGAACCTTCACGTGGCTTGCATCTATTATCAGCCACTCAAAGTCAGGCTCATTGACCAATTGGGCAAGTAGTTGTTCCCAAATTCCGCGATCGCGCCCGATAGAAGATTCTTCTATCGGGCGCGATCTTCCAATGTTCGCCGAATACATTCCCAGTCGTTAGTTCGTATCCAAAACTTATACCTCATCTGCTCGCAAAACTGCTACAAACTCCAGCGTCTGTCCCTGCAAACTCCCAAACTTAATTTGCATTCCCGACTCCAAGCGCATTTCCTGGCGGTGAACTCTCTGCCATCCCTGAGACCCCAAAATCAACGTCCCATAACTCGAGTCATCCTCCAAAAAGTAGTGAGTTGTTCGAGAAGCACCCATGCCGGTTTCGCGGCAAAAAATCCGAGCGTGTTCCTGACTCACCCACGGTTCCTCCACCACCAAATCGTTATCGGAACGTCGTCCGATGCGCATCAAACCGCCTTGAATCGGCCAGACGCTAGCCTCATCCGAAGAGCGCAAAAACGCAATGGAACGCGAGTTCTTAAAACCGCCCGGTTGCATGGTTGGCAGCTTGATAATTTCAGGCTCGAGGGGTTGAAGCAGCTCCCCCTCAAACTCGGGGTGCATATAAAGAATGGGAAGAGTCCAGGCCGGTTGATTGAACTTATAGAGCGTCAGCAGTTGCGCTCTAGCTACTGCAACGGCCAAATCCACTGCCATACGGCGCGTTAAGGCTTCGGTAAAGGCAGAAATAAAGCTGGCTGCCTCGCCGTCGGCGATGGAGTCGCGCATGGCTAAAACCGCCGGAACGCCGTGATGAATCAACACTTCAGCTAAACTGCTGCGGCGAATTGTTTTGCCCTCAAAGCGATCGGGTTGCGCCCCCCAGCAGGCGTTGAAAACAGCGAGTGTCACCCGCGCGCGCACCAAAACCTGAGCCAGTTCGGTACCGTTAATCGTTTCCTCAGAACCGAGAAACAGTAGCCCTCCGTTGGGAGCGGGAATGCCGTGACCGGCGTAGAAAAAAACGTTGTATTGCTGGGCCGCGAGAGCATCGTTCAACTCGGCAGGGGTGGGTTGTAAGAGGGTTTGTATCTGGGGAGAGGGAGAGAGGTCGCTTTGGCGGCGATAGTTAAGGGCGCGATCGCGAGACTGAGGCAAGGATTGGCACGAACAACATCAACAGAATGCTTTTTTATTGGGATATCTGAAGCGATTCCAGCAATTTCAACTTGATGTCTCTCTACGGATAGCAGCCTGGATGGATTTGCCGCACCCATCCGATCTCCACCAACAACAACCTCTACCATTCTTTGACTATCAATCAATAATGGCTCAAATCCAGCTTCTAAGTAGGTGGGCATAAATAAACATTACAACCCAGAATCCAAAACTTAAGCTGAAAGCCAGCTACAAAGGGGGTTTCACGATTTTGAATTGAATCGCTATTTTACGAATAATTGCGCCCGCCTACTTACTAGCGGTTCTGAAAATTTTTCCATTAATGAGGCGAGACGAAAAATCTCCCCTCTATCCTCCTGCTTCGCCCTCTCGCTCAACACTTCCGCCAACTCCCGCGCCGCCTCATTCTGCCTCGTATAAGCCAACGCCGTCCATTCCTGCGCCTCCCGCAAATCCTGCGTATCCGCATCATCCTCAGTTAGCCGCTGCGCTGCATAATCCAGCAAAAATTCGCCCAGTTCGTCAAATCTTTCCTGCCCAAATTCCCCCCTCAACTCCCTTAGCAACAAATTCCGGTCGGCAATATCCATCTCATACCCCACCTGCCGACACAGGCGCGAGAGCAGCACCCGAGCTACCGCCGTCCAGGGGGCTTCGGGGACAAAATTGGCCCAAATTTGGTAGAGCAAATCGGGGGTGAGGACGAAGGGAAATGCGGCATGACGAGCCAGGTTGCGGTGCGCCTCCCCAAATTGCTTGGAAACCCTTCAACCCGTCTCGCCGCAACGCGCTTTTCCCGTTCTCCAGTGGCCGTCATCCCATCACCTCAACTTATACCAATCCCCTGATTTTTGGCTACACATCAATTTCATCTCCGGTGTCCTTCCATCCCCCCGTCTCCCCGTCAATCATCTGTAGTCCAACCTGGAGGAAATGGTATTACTCCCCTTTTTGAGACTCAAGATTGTCCCGTACCCAATTTCTAAAGGCTTCAATGGCTCGGGTTCTGCCAGAACCTTGACTTTGCCGAACGGCTCGATTCACCAACTCGATAATGGGAAGGCCGGGAAACGCGAGACTCGAATCGGATTCTACATATTGTCCGCCTTGCAGAACGTGAATCTGTAACGCTTGTTGCCTGTATCGCCAGAGTTCCGGCACGCCAAGCATCCGATAATTATCCAACTGCGTGCGAGAGGTCAGGTCAATTTCTATCGCTAAATCCGGCGGCGGATCGACATTCATATCCAGCCGATTTTTACCGATAACCGCCGCTTGATGTTGAATATAAAAACAGGCATCCGGTTCGACGGCTTGGGTCATGCGCTCATTCTTCAAGGTTGTCGAACCTAACGACTCAAACGCAACTTGGCGTGCTTCCAGCAAAATTTTGACCATATCGCCAATCAGTTCTTTGGCTTTCTCATGTTCGGGCAAGGGAACCATAATCTCTAATCGACCATTGCTGTAGGAAAGCCGCGCGGCGCGGCGTTCTCCCAATTCTGTGAGGATCGTTTCAAATTGCTGCCAGCTCACCTCCTCAAGCAGTAATTGCTGACCGGGTTGAATTCTCAACTGTTTTAACTCCAATAGCATAATTGTTCGTCCCTTGTCTCTACAAAATACCGACCCCGCAAAACATTAATCGCCGCACTCATTCCCTGACGACTCATCTCAAACATGGGCAGCAAGCGTGCAATTTCACTCGCCGTCGTATTCGGCCAGCTTTCCTCGGGCATCGGGTTGAGCCAAGCGCAATACCGCCTCGACTGCTGCAACTGCCCGATCCAGTCCTCAGTGCTTTCAACCCGCTCCCGGTCAAAGTTTCCCCGTGCTGCCCCTGCATCGCTGACAATTAGCACCGCCGCCCGGTCTCCCATTTCCTCCAGCACCTCGGACATCGGCTGGGCTTCGAGTAGAGCGGGATGGCGGTACAAATACTCGTCGGGATAGTCGTGAAAGTAAAATACGCGGGTCTGTCTCAACCGTCCGCCGCGCTGCGCCGTCTCCACCAACTGCCGCGATAGCGGGTGAAACGGAACCATCGAACCTTCTTGGTCGATCGTTAGCACCAAATCCGTTCGATTGGTACGCGGGGACATCAGCACGGGTTCGAGAAAAATCCCTTCGCGCCCCATCTTTGCCACCGTCGCTTCTACATTCAACTCGGTCGGTACCCCTTCGCGAACCGGACGGCGCAGATAGCGCCAGCATTGCTTCATCTGTCGCTTGGTTACTGGGAAATATTCAGTTCGCAGGCTGTGGCGAGGGCGTTTCAATTCCCGATCGCGCCGACTGCTGCGCACAGCTTGGACTGCCTGTACGGGTTCTGGGGTCAAACTGGGCTGCGTTTCCCACTCGGAGGGTTCATCTGCTGGAGGCGTTTCCATTTCTGGCATTTCGGCTGATGAATCTTCCAACTTTGCCGATGGGGATGAGGGGGGCGAGGGTTCGGCTGCCTCGGAAAGGCGATTCTCCATACTACCCGACTTAGCCGGAGAATGCCGCCACATCTGCTGGCATAGCCGTCGCACCAAGCGATGCTCTTCCTCTGTCTTGGCCCACACCAGACAGCATAACTGTTCTACGTCCTGACGACTGCCCATACTATAGCCAGCCTGAAGCGATCGCAACACGGCTAAATACTCGTCAACCCCCAACGGCAACCCATGCCGCTGTCGCAGGCTGTTAAAGATATCTAGCAGGGGCAGGTCTTCAAGGTTCATCTTTCAAATACCGCAGATGATCTTCCCATGGCGAGACGGGTTTGCCCTGGTAGAATGGTTTGCCACCGGCAGCGAGTACGCTGGCTAAATCAGCCATTTTGCCAATCCTCCTTCCCAATCGTGACCGCAGCAGTCGCAAATTTCTTCATAAACCAACTCGGGAATACCGTTATCGGACTTTTCTAACAAGACTCGGGCGGTTAATCCAGCCAACATCTGCATCTCTCCATGTACCATCGCATTGCTAATCCAATCGTCCAGGACATCGGGCGGAAACGGACTGACGGGTGGCAAGTGCAAGGGAATTCGGGGATATTCTGGTTGTTGCCATTGCCGTGCTAACTTCAGCGCGGACTCGCAAACGCTACCGCTATTATCGACCAAAAATATTAACAGGTGTGTCCCTTCTAAAGTCGAACAGCACCGGGGTTCGACCCTTTCCACTAGCGGTTCCCAGAACTCCCGAAGCCAAGCTGCCAGAACCTCGGGCAGCATATAATCTACCGTGTAGAAAATTAAAATAACATCTCGGGTGAGGAGGCGATCGCAAATTCTTTCGATAATCTCTTGGGGTCGAGCATCTTTGGGCAACCCCAACCAAGAGGTGAGTTGTCGCCATAGGTGAGGGATACTCCTGCCTACGCCGTTATGACTTACATCAATTTTGATCGGCGAGATACAGCGCTCTGCGCTGCTATGAGGTACAGTAAGCTGTTGCGCATTTAAACTGTGATAACAGCGTTTCCCTTATTTTTGAGATTTCTATCCCATTTAATGATTAATTCTCCTTCATTTAAAAGTCGATGTAATAAAAATTCTAGTTCTTCAATAGAGCCAAAAAGTCGATTAGCAATATACTCTTTTGCCGAATGCCATACTAATTCAATCAAATTATAGTCTGGGCTATATTCAGGCAAATATTCTAAATGTATTTTCGGCATTTCCTTTTCTATTTTTTGGAGATATTCAGCTTTTTTGTGAAAACTGGCGTTGTCTAAAATCATCACAATTTTTGGACTTTCTTCTTCAAAATTTTCCCGGCGGTTACCAGCGGCAACCCATTCATTAATTTGCTCTTCGTAAAAGATTTTTAAAGCTTCATAAAAATTTTCAGAATTCCCTTTCTTGACAAATTCTACAAATCTTTTCTTATCTGAAAATCTGAGCGCGCCCATGACATTGACCCTTCCTTTTCTTCGATCTCCTCTAACTTTTTTGCGTTTCCCCTTTTTACACCAATTTTTCCTTCTAATCACTCTCAAACTAAAACCACTTTCATCCCAAAACCAGAACTGGACTAGCTCCGGGCTTTCTTTTTCAATCCTCAAATATTCTTCCAACTTTTTCTTAAAAGCTTCCCTTCTTTGGGGATTTTTTCGATCGTCTAGGCTATATTTTGCCCAAAGGTAAACGTACTTTTTTTTCTCTAATATCCTCCTAACTTGCGAACTACTTAGCTGAATTCCAGTTACTTTTTCTAAATAGGTTGCCAATCTTTGAGCCGACCATCGACCAAATTCATACCCCAGTTCTTCAGGGTGCTTATCAACAGTTTCCAATAAAATTTCTATATACTTTTCTGTGGCTTTATGATGATTTCCATCCATTCTTTTGTCTTTAAGGCTCTCCAAGTTTTCGGGGTCTCCGTGAACACACGCTTTTACACACTTTGTTCTGCGAACACCCGACAAATTTTGCGATTTCTTTCTGAGTTTTTCCGTCGTTCAGTAGAAGCAAAATCAATATTCTTTCCCTGATTTCACCATTCGCTTCCCTTTTTAAGGCTTTTTGTAATTCTTTTTTTTGCTCGTTTGTGAGATAATCTTTTGCTGGCATATTTCCAAATACTGGCGAAAATTATAATTTCAATTATACCAATCTAAATGCTGAACAGCTTAATAATCTGTTAGAAGGGAATCTTCTGCTTAAACTTGCTGAAAAAGTTACCCCTCCAGCCAGCAACCAGAAGGACTAGCGTCAGCGTTACGCCCTAATAAACTAAGATTTTTGTTCCGAGTTTCGCGCGGGTCTGGGACGAAACAATCGCTTTATTTTTTCTTCTTCAAATCCACTTCTTGGAGTTCGCTGAGGGTAAAGGTAACAATTTTGTCCCAGTTCCCCCCTTCAAAGAGAACGGCGACTTTACCGTCGCTGACGCGCTGTACCAGTCCTTCAAAGCGATAATAGGTGTCGTCGGGGTTAGTCACTTGAACGGTGGCTCCGGGGAAAATCATCGTTTTTTAGATTCAATCTCAAAGAGGATACCTTTCTAGCTTACAAGCAATTGTGGCTCAATGCCGATTAAATCAAAGGAAGAACAATTTCAAATTCTGTCCCTTCGCCGATATGCGATCGCATCTTAAAACTACCGCCGTGCTTGGCTGTAATAATTTGATAGCTCGTCGCTAAACTGGTTTCCTTTGCCGCGCGCTTTTCAATGGTAAAAGAATCGCGAATTTTTTGTTGCAAGGTTTCCGACATTCCCGGTCCGTTGTCGGCGATGCGAATGGAAACCCAACGTTCGAGTTCGCCCTTGCGGACGGACGGACGCGATTCTACGGTAGTGGTAACGGTAATGGTGGGTTGGGCGATGCGATCGCGATCGCTACGAAAATCTTGGCTGACGGCTTCGTCGAGCAACCCATCGACGGCGTTGGTGAGAATATTAATGAAAACTTGGCTTAACTTTCCAATGTAGCAGGTTACGGGCGGCAGGCGATCGTAGTTTTTGACCATTTTGATTTCGCTGCTCAGGCGACTTTTCAGCAGCAACAAAATACCGTCTAAACAAGCGTGAATATCAGCAGGTTTGGGATACACTTCATCGACGTGACAGAAATTTTGCAAGCTAGTCGCCAATTGTTTGAGACGCTTGGACCCGGCAGTAATACTTTCAACGGCTCTAGGAAAATCAGAATGCAGAAAATCTAGATCCAGTTCTTCTTTGAGTTGATTGATTTTTTCGGTGGCTTGGGGGAGTTCTGTTTCGTAAGCGTCCAGTAAGCTTAAAAGGCTTTCGCTGTAGCTAGAAACGTGGGTAAGATTGCCCCAAATAAAGCCCACAGGATCGAGAATTTCGTGGGCCAAACCATCGACTAAGCGTCCCAAACTTGCCATCTTCTCGCTTTGAATCATTTGCGCTTGGGCGCGTTCGTAGCGAACTTGGGTTTCAATACCGCGAATTTGCCAAGCACAGAGATTGAGTTGGGCGAAGTCGAGTATCTGATAGGTGGAAGGATCGAGTTCGACGACAATGGGGTCTTTTAGCCCTTGGGACGAGCGCTTTAAGACTCGCTGCGCCGCGCTTAAAATGGGCGTACTGCTGGGGAGAATGAGCAGTTCGGGACGGAGGTAGTTGTAGAAAACGTGCAGGGGTTGGTCGAGAAAAAGTTCGAGTCCTTGGGGAAGGAGGAGGTATTCGAGGAATTGCCTGCGGGAAATTGCACCGGCAAATTTGCCGTTATCGGTCAAGATCGTTCCTGGAAGCTGAGGCGTGCGCTGGAGGAGAGCGACCAGTTCTGCTCCTAAGCAGTTCACTTCTATTTGAACGTCGTAGAGCGGTAACTCAATGAGCGTTGAATCGATGCTGAGGTCGTAGTAACTTTTTTGGGACAATTGAGGAAGGGGGCGTTCGGTACTGATGTTGCTCTGCATGGGCAGTGGGCGATCGCTAGGGGGATTGTTCGCTAAAAAATGGGTCACGTTGAAGAAGTTGAATGGAACTCTTGCCTTACGGGATTTCTAGGAACAAACGACTCATTTCAAGTCGTTTGTTGCTCTTAGCACCCAGCTTACTCAGCCAATTTTACGGAAACTTCACAAAGCCAGTGGCTGTGTTACCCCTTTTAACCGTAAAATTTGGGTTTTCACAGAAAGTTTGAGTAACTCCTTGTTGGAGCAATTTCTGCGCTCTAATATTATATTAAGAGATTATAAATCAAAAATTGGTTGAGATGGCTTGAACCGGACAAGTGGGAATGCACTGTTCGCAAACGACGCAGCGCGATCGCGCGAAGTTGAGTTTAAAGGTATCGGGCGCGAGGGTTAAGGCCTCGGTGGGACAAACGCCGGTACAGAGGCCGCAGTCGATGCAAATGTCCTCGTCGATGCTAATTTCTCGACTGGCAAGGGCGACGTGAACGTTTCTGGCGCGCATCCATTCGACGGCTGCATCGATTTCGTCAATATCGCCTTGCAACTCGACGACTAATTTGCCGATTTGGTTGGGGGCGATTTGCGCTCTAATAATATTGGCAGCAACGTTAAAGTCTTTGGCGAGTTGGTAGGTGAGAGGCATCTGAACGGCCCGTTTGGGGACGGTGAGCGTGACTCGTTTTTTCATGGTTTGTCATTTGTCCTTGGTCATTTGTCCTTGGTCCTTCGTCCTTTGTTACAGTATTGAGTGATATTAATTGAGAAATAGTAGGCTGCCCCATGACTGAAAATTCATCGCCATCGGAAGCTTTGTCGGAAACCAAAGGAAATGGGTTGCCCAAACTGGTTGTCGCGTTAGTTGCGATCGCTCTTAGTGTAGCGCTCTTTTTTGGGTTGCAGGGAGAAACCGAGTCCACTGCCCTCGACGCACAAGCCGAACAAGCGACTCCCCTAGACGTTGCGATCGCCAACGGCAAGCCCACGCTGATGGAATTTTACGCCAACTGGTGTACGAGCTGTCAGGCAATGGCGAAAGATTTGGAGGAACTCAAACAACAGTACGCCGACACCGCCAATTTCGTGATGCTCAACGTCGATAATACCAAGTGGCTGCCAGAAATTTTACGCTACCGGGTTGACGGAATTCCCCATTTCGTGTACTTCAATAAAGATGGCGACGCGATCGCACAAACCATCGGCGAGCAACCCCGTTCGGTTCTCCAAGCCGATATCGAGGCGCTCATTGCGGGCGCATCTCTCCCCTACGCCAACGTCGCCGGAAAAACGTCTGAATTCGAGAACCAAGTTAAGCCTCAGTCGAAGGGAGGGAGCGATCCTCGCAGTCATGGCGCGCAAGTCCAGTCGGATGTGAATTGAAGTTGAATTTAAGGGTCGAATTCTGATTAAGTTAGAATGTAGTATTTCAGCTCCCGAACGTAAACAGCGCTCGGAGACCGCTAACTTTGAGTAATTCCTCCCTTGTCTCTCAAATTAGTAAATTCTTCTATTCTTCTATTCTTCCGAAGCTAGAGTTTTGCAACCCAAATAAAAATTCCATATAAACGATGAATATTAACTTAGAATTGCCATCGGAATTAGAAAACGAGCTCTCGCTCGAAGCCTCTCAGTTGCAATTGCCTTTAGCAGAATACATTGTGCGCGTTCTCTCGGTTCGACCTTTTTTACAAGGGCTTCCAAAAACCGGGGCGGAACTGGTTGCTTATTGGAAAAATGCCGGAGTTATTAATTCGCGTCCCGATATTTTAGAGAGTCAAAAATATGCTCGTCAACTCCGGCACGAAATTGAAAACCGCGAACTAACGTAGAAATGTAAAACACTACCGAGTTATTTCAGGGCTTCGGATGGAGCAACCTTACAGTCGTTGAAAACGCGATCGCGCTCTTCTCCTCTCGTCCCTCATTTCAAACATTAGAGTAAAGACTATTTTGCAACATAGTATATCCTTTAATCAGTTCTGCGATGCCGCGCGGGAGAGACCATTGGGTTTGAAAGCCGGTGCTGGCAATGCGCGCGTTGGAGACGATATAATCGCGCTTGTCGGGATCCTCGCCAATGGGGGCTTCGAGATAGGTAAATTTGGGCAATTGTTTCTGTATTTCCGCACACAGTTCGAGTTTGGATAAATTAGCATCGTCGAGTCCGACGTTGTAAGGTTTGCCCTTCATTGCCCCAAAGTTTTCGATGCCGTGGAGGAAGACGCGGGCAACATCGCGGATGTGGATGTAGTTGCGCTTGAAATGGCCTTCAAAAATGACGACGGCGCGATCGCGGACTGCCCGATAGACGAAATCGTTGACCAATAAGTCAATTCTCATGCGCGGGGACATCCCAAAGACGGTGGCGAGGCGAAAGGTGACACTATTTTCGCGATCGAGTACCGCTTTTTCGGCTTCCACTTTCGTCGTCCCGTACAAGGAAATGGGACGCAGGGGACTATCTTCGGTGCAGAATTTCCCCGACTCGCCCACGCCGTAACCGCTGTTGGTGACGGGCATGAGAATGCGCTGTTCTCGACTCGCGAGGCGACAGAGCATTTTTATCGCATCGAAATTGGTGGTTTGAGTGGCAGTTTTATCGCGATCGCATAACGGCGCGCCCACTAATGCCGCTAAGGGAATAATAACATCGACATCGCCCAACAATTCTTTCATCAACGCCTCGTCCCGACAGTCTCCCCGCGCTACCTGAAAGCCATCGTATCGACAGCAGTCGGCGAGACTATTTTGGCGGAACATAAAGTTATCCAAAACCGCAACATCGTAACCTTTTGCCAGTAACGTCGGCGTTAGGACAGAGCCAATATAACCCGCCCCTCCGGTAATCAGAATTTTCATACACTCCTCAACACTCTTTAATTCACTGCACTCAAATAGCGTTCCACTGTTTCCTCAGCACTGCCAGAATACACGATTCTGCCCCGGTCTAACCAAATTGCTTTTTCGCAAGACTCGGCAATGTAGGGCAAACTGTGGGAAACAAACAAAATAGTCGAGCTGTGGTTCCACAACTTCTCAATTCGTTCTTTGGACTTTTTCGCAAATCTGACATCGCCTACCGATAGAATTTCATCGAGAATGAGAATATCGGGTTCGATGTCTGTTGCAACGGCAAACCCCAAGCGAGCCATCATCCCCGATGAGAGTGCTTTAACCGGCGCATGGGCGTAGTCTTGCAGTTCTGCAAACTCTAAAATTGCAGGCGTTCTCACCTTCATTTCGGCTTTGGAATAACCGAGCAAAACTCCGTAAACAATGATATTATTAATGAGGGACATTTCGGCATTAAAACCCGCTCCCAATTCAATTAGAGGCGCAATATTCCCCCGCACGCGCACCGAACCGCTCGTGGGTTCGAGGATGCCGCAAATAACCTTTAAAAGAGTCGATTTCCCCGCTCCATTTGCCCCAATAATTCCAACTTTTTCCCCTTGTTCGATCGCTAAATCAATTCGATCTAAAACCAGCTTTTTTGAAGGTTTATGATACTTTCCCTGAAGCAAAGACAAAACAGTCTTCTTAAAGTCGTAGCTAAATTCCTCTTGGGTTCGTCGCCACAGAGAAACTTGGTCTAAACGAATAACTTCCATTCACTTCCTCACCTAAGAATTCACTCCCTTGTTCGGTGCAAGTTTCGATTTTTGTGTAAAATTTTACAGCGCTTTTAGAAACTCAACCACCTCATCTTTCCCCTCTCCGACTACCATAAACTCGTCCACAGGGAAATCGATCTTATAACAAATCCATAAACCGAGGACGCAACCATTGGAAAAATGTCCAGCCAAAGACTAAAATTAGCAAGCCGTTCAATAGGGAGCCTGCGAGATAAGTTAAGTCGGGGATAGTTCCTTCTAAAGTAATTTGGCGCAAATTTTCGATAATTGGAACGAGGGGGTTAAGTCCGATGAAAGGTCGGACGGCTTCTGGTATAATTTCAACGGGATAAAATACAGGACTGCTGATCCACGCTACGAAGCAAACTAATTCGTAAAAATAGCCTAAATCTCTAAAAAAGACGAATAAGGCGCTGACAAAAAAACCGACTCCCATGCAAACTAACGCTAGAGAAGCCAGGGGAACGAGGAGGACGATAACATTTAAAGGATCTTTGGTGATGACGAGCGTTACAATTGCCAGTAAAGGTAAGACCCCAATGGTAAATTGAAATAAGTTTGCCGCTACCATCGACACGGGAAAGATGCCGACGGGAAGGCGCATTTTATTTAACAATCCCCCATTACCAACCACGCTAGCTAAGGCTTGAGCGGTTGACGCTGAATAGAAATTTGTGACGACTAAACCGGTAAAGGCTGCTAGAATATAGTTTATAATTGAGTTATCGTAATAAGAGGCAAAAGCTGCTCCAAAAATGGCTGTATAAATTCCCATCATCAGTATAGGATTTAACAGCGACCAATACACGCCTAAAAAAGAGCCTCGATAGCGAGCGTGGAGGTTTTGAGGAACGAGAACCGATAACAGTTCCCAGTACCGCTGAATTCGCAAAAACGACGAGTGGGCTTGAACTTTAATATCTTTATAAAGGTAGCCAATTTCTTTGGGAAAGTCCCAAATTAGGCGAGGTTTGCGAAAGAGTTGAAAACCCAACATCAACAGTCCGCTAACTCCCAGCATGACTCTCAGGGCGCGCAGGGTGGGAGAATCGATGTAGTCGTAGTAGCCTAACATTCCCAACATGAAGGCGAGTCCGACAAAGATACTTCCCATCGCCCACATCAAATTTCCTCTTTGTTTGAACAGGGAAGGGAGGGGAGAAACTAAATAACTATCTGCGTATCCCAAGGCGGTAAAACACAGTACAGTAATTCCGATCGCTAAACCGAGAAAGGGAGTTAACATAGGCCATTCACACCACACACTACTCGAACTTATTTAAAACCGATCGCGTCCCTCATTGCAACCTTAACGTCTTTCGGGGTCGGAATCCGGACGAGTCGGAATTTCCTGAATCACCACGAAAGGCTGTACGATAATCGCGTTAAAGCGCTTGCTTGGCGTTTCGTTCCAATGACTCAATTGGGCAACCGAGGGTTTCTGAATTTGTTGAGTTTCGATCCAACGCTGCACGCGAGAGGTATCATCGTTGGCAATGGCGACTCCAACATCGAGCAAATCTAATGCCGACGAAACGACAATTGCCGCATCTCGTCTGGCGTGAGGTAACACCCAATCCCACTGTGCCTCATCAAGGGATTGGGCTAATTCTTCTCTCAGTTCTAAGGTCATTGTCGAAAAGCAAATAACTGCTAAAATTATCGTCCCAGGTCGTGCATTTTGTTAATCATAGCAGCACATTCGTCAGTCGCGGCTTGCAACCCCGCGCGATGTCGTCCCTCGATCGCTGCGCGATCGCGCGGCGGCGGGGGCGCGATCGGCTTCCCAATGCGTACTGTAATAGGTACCGGACGGGGAAAGGGCGATCCCTCAACCAAAATTTTCTCTGTTCCCCACAAACTCACCGGTAGTAAAGGTGCTTGCAATTTAGCGGCAATAGTCGCTGCTCCTAACTTAGGTTCAGTGATTTTAGCGTCGGTTGTGCGCGTTCCTTGCAAGAAAATACCGACCGCCCAACCCTGCTCCAGGGCCGCGATCGCCGCCCGCAACGCACTGCGATCGGCAGAGGCGCGCTTCACCGGATAGGCCCCATACAAGCGAATTGCCTGGTTCAACACCGGCACCTCAAACAACTCCTCCTTCGCCATAAACGCCACGGGACGGCTCGTGCAATTGGAAAGGAGAGGCGGATCGAAGTAGCTTGCATGATTGCTAGCAACCACTAAAGGTCCTTGGCGAGGGACATTTTCAACTCCATAGACTCGACCGCGAAAATACGTATGCAACATCGGACTGACAACCGACCATTTTAATAACCGATAGAGAATTAAACTCGATCGCGGTTCTCGCTGACTCTTCATAACTAGGTTTTGGGTTTTAGGGTTGAGAACCAATGTAAGCATTCAGCCGTCAGTTGTCAGCTTTCAGTTTTTGAATAAAAGAAGTAAGCATTCGTTTAATCTCTGTTACGTCTGCGTGTAGAGATTCATAGTCCTTGGCTTCGAGTAAGTTAAGATCGCGAGCAAGTAACAGGTGATACTCAAGTTCGCTGGCTGAACCCATAGCAATTTGAAGGAAACGGGCGAGTTCGGCTTCCCCTTTTCTTCCGCATCCCTCGGCAATATTGGCTGGGATGGAAGCGCAAGAGCGGCGCATTTGGCTTGTCAATCCATACGTTTCTTCCTTGGGAAATATTTGGGTTGTCCTATAAATAGATAGCGTAAGCCGATGAGCTTTTTCCCATACTTTCAATTCTCTAAAGTTTCTCAATCTTCAATTCTCCCGTTTCAGATTTGTTTTAAGCTGATAGCTGACGGCTGATGGCTGAATGCTCACATTAGCTGATAGCTGACGGCTGATGGCTGAATGCTCACATTAGCTGATGGCTGACGGCTGAATGCTCACATTAGCTGATAGCTGACGGCTGATGGCTGAATGCTCACATTAGCTGATGGCTGACGGCTGATGGCTGAATGCTCACATTAGCTGATGGCTGACGGCTGACGGCTGAATGCTTACGAACTAATGACAAAAAACAATTATCCCCTCAATCGAGCCCTTTTCCGCCGCTGCGTCTGAAAAACCTCAATAGGGCGATCGATACCCTTAAACTGATGCTTGCCAATTAACAAAAAACCATCTCGCCGTTTCAACCGCCGATACGTCGCCTCCGAAATCGCGCACTCCCCCGGCGGACAAATGGCTTCCATGCGCGCCGCCAAATTCACCGTCGCCCCCAAAACCGTATAATCAACCCGTTGGGAACTGCCCACATCCCCCACAATCGCCTTACCGCTGTTAATGGCAATGCGCAACTGTAACGGTTCCGCCCACACCTTTTGCGCATTGAGACGGTCGAGATGGTTTAACATTTTCATCGCCGTCACCACCGCGCGATCGGCGTGATTATTTTGCGGTTCGGGCGCGCCAAAAAATGCCATAATACAATCGCCAATAAACTTATCCAACGTTCCCCCCGCCGCAAACACAAACTGCACCATCTCCTCAAAAAAGCGATTGAGCATCTCAGCAATTTGCCGGGGACTCATGCGTTCGGACATGGCGCTAAAACCTACCAAATCGGCAAAAATAATACTCATATCCGCCTCAATAGGTTGGAGAAAAGTATGTTCCGACGTTTTCGCCGACATCAGTTGTTGCACCACCGAAGGCGAGTGGTAGCGCTCGAGTTGCTGGCGAATTTTCGCTTCTTGTTGCAGTTTTTCGGTCAGTTGCCAGCGCTGGATACTATAGGCGGCGAGATTAGCTAAGGTTGAGAAGAAGCTTAAATCCTCGTCGTCGTCTCCTCCCGAACCTTTGAGGGTCAAACTACCGTCGGCATACAGCACGCCCACAACGCGGTCTGCCTCCCACAGCGGTACCGCCAGTGCGCCGCGAATGCCCTTGGCAATGATGCTATTTTCCCCCTCAAACCGCTCGTCGTGTTGGGCATCGAGACTTTTAATGCCGACTTTCTCAGTAAACACTTTCTCGCAAATACTGCGACCAATCCAACTGTTGGAGAGGGTCGAACGGGAGTGGGAATGGGGAAGTTTTTGTCGGGCGGCGGTTTCGATGGGTTTCAGTTGTCCGTTGCCTTCGACATCGACCAGTAAAGCGAGGCGCTGAATGCTGGGCATTTCTTGGAAAACGACGGTTTTGATTTGGGTAAAAATGGCTTCAATCGAGCCGGCTGAGTTGAGATTTTTGGCAATTTCAACGAGATATTTGAGACGAGAAATTGCCCGTTGTTGATTATCTTGCCAGTCTCCGCCTTTAGCCGCTTCAATCCATTCGCGCCGCAATTCTTCGGCGTTGCGCAAGATGGTTTGTCCGTCGTTGCCCGAATTGGACTGCGTGTTTTTGGACACTTGAGTGTCTGGTGCGAGGACAATGACGATGACAACATTGCCCAGTTGGACGATATCTTTGTGATGTATTTTTCTGGGGCGGGTGAGGGGGTGTTGATTGAGGATGGTGCCATTGGTGCTGCCTAAGTCTTCGAGTTGCCAGAAGCCTCCTGTTTGTCGGAAAAAGCGAATATGGTGCCGGGAGACTTCTGAATAAGGCAGGCACAAATCGCATTCGGGGAGGCGACCGAGGATAAACTCCTCTCCATTGACAATGACCTTGCTTTCGGGTTGTCCCTCGATATGGATTCGGAGTTGCAGCTCAGTCATGGTTGATGTTGCAGTTGAGGTTTAGGGTTGAGCGATTAGCGGAGTAGAATGGCGGAAGTTAGGCTACCCTTCAAAGCATTGGCAAAGCGCTTATACTCTAAGCATTTTTAATGTTGAGACCTTTGGGACGGCGAGGTTCCTTTGCCGCGTCCAACCGACCTCTTAAATTTTTAATTTACGCTTAATGTGAATTAGGAGCTGAAAGTCTTAATTTTCCGTTAAATCTCGATTTCCTTCTGCCCTCTGCCTTCTGCCTTCTGCCTTAAGTCATAACGATCCGACTCTAATTCACATCAGACGTAATTTTTAATTGATAGGCAGGGGTTGACCGAATTCGATGGTGGGAGTGGATTGGGCAGGGGAAGCGGGTTGAGGAGGGGAAGCGGGTTGAGGAGGGGAAGCGGGTTGAGGAGGGGGAGTGGGTGGGGGAGGGGAAGCGGGGGGAGGTGGAGCGTTGACGGTGACGGGAGGCGATGCAGGGGTGTTGCTGACAATGGAGGGGTAGAGAACCCAGCGAGGATTTCCGGTTGGGGAGGCGATTTTTTGCAGTTGCACCTGTTGGGGGGAAAGGGCAATCTCTGGGGAGAGTTCGAGGATGATGCGATCGCCTCCGGTGGATGTGGGGGTGACGGAAATGCGGCGGATGGCACCCCGGGCGGTGGGTTCGACGATTTCGGGTCTGAGGTCGCTTTGAGGCAGCTCGATGATGATGCGCGGCGGCGTTGTTTCGATGTAGTAGAGGGGGACGATCCCTTCGTCGAGGGTCAGTTCGATGCCATTGGTCGTCGGATCGAATTGCCAGGTGTCTGGGGTGGCTGCTCGAACTGTTGTATTTCCTCCCGTTAGAGTTAAGATTCCCGCAACTGCGATCGCTCTCTTCACACATTTTGGTGGGTTCGATCTCCGATGGTTTTGCTGCATCGCTCCTTTTTCTCCCAGGTCAATTTTTGAGCTTAAGTTTTTTCTATTTTGGCACTCCTCTGTGACCTTCGTCGCCTACTCTGTTGTCTGGGGGAGAGTTGAGGTTTTTTGAGGGGGTTTTACAGGTTTGACACTCGGCAGAGGTTGGGCGAGTGTTTCTCTATATCTTGCGCGCGATCGCTTTCCTTTTCCCACAATATCGGCGATCCCCACCGCCACCCTTTCCTCTTAAAATAAGTAATATTACTCATTTTGTGCTATATTAAGAAGAATAACAATTCAAAAAATAAAAAAAACGTATATTCACGATGTCCAAAGAAAATGAAAATGGAGTCATAGAGCGGGTAGGCTGGGACTATTACAGTCAAGGCGAACCCAGCGATCGCAGGGTTTCCCAAAAGGATACCTCTACCCTCGAGCTAGAACTGGCGTGCGAAGTGGCCGCGCGCGAACAGTTGGAACATCGATACTGTAGCTTCCTCGAAGAAGCGAGTATTGGCATTTATCAAATGATGCCCAACGGACGAATTATTAGCGCCAACCCCGCACTCGCCCAACTTCTGGGCTACGATTCTCCCGCCCAGTTGAAGGCCGCGATCGCGAACCTCAAACAACAATTATATGTCGATCCCCAGCAAAATCAACACTTCATGGAGTTAATGTATCAAGAGGGCTCCTTGTCCGATTTTCAGTCGCAAGTTTATGGTGGCGATGGCAGGCTCATTTGGATATCGGAAACGGTTCGCACCGTCACCGATCGAGAGAATCAATTAATTTGTTACGAAGGATTTGTCACCAATGTCACCCCCCTCAAAGAAGCCGAACAAGCGCTGCGGAAACTGGAAAATAAACACAATAGTAAAGTTCGACTGGTCAAAAATATCGCAAAACGTTTCGAGCAGTCGCAAACCCAACTCAGACATCGCGAAAAATTATCGACGTTGGGGCAGTTACTCGCAGAAGTCACCCACGAAATCAACAACCCTATCAATTTTGTTTGCGGCAACTTAAATCCCACCGCTCAATACGCCCAAGATTTACTTCTGTTGTTGCAATTGTATCAAAAACACTATCCCGAACCCGACCCAGAAATTACAGAATTCACCCAAGATATCGATCTCGAATTTATTATCGACGATTTGCCGAAAACTCTCTCCTCCATGACGCTGGGGATGGAAAAAATCTGTCATCTCGTTAGTTCCGTACAAAGTTTCTCCCGTTGCGACGACCGACAAATAAAACCTGTCAATCTCCACAAAAGTCTGGATTCAACCCTACTTATTCTCAATTCTCGACTGAAAGCAAAGGGCAAATATCCCGACATTACTGTCATTAAGGACTACGGAAATTTGCCGCCAACGACTTTGTGTTACGGTTGCCTCTTAGATCGAGTTTTTATGAACTTAATTGCCAATGGAATAGATGCCATAGAAGAGAGATTTTGTCAAGGAAAATTGGCGGAGGAACCAACGCTTCATATTCAAACAAGGGTTGCCGACGATGGGGCAATCATCATTCGGATTCGAGACAATGGCGCGGGCATGAGCGATGAAATTCAATCGCACATTTTTGAATCGTTCTTTACCACCAAGCCGACTGGAAAGGGGACGGGGTTGGGATTGTCTATTTGCCATGAAATTGTGGCAGACAAACACGGCGGTCAGCTAACTTGTGTTTCTGCGCCGGGAGAGGGAACTGAGTTTACAGTGACAATTCCCTTTTATTGCGAAACGAACTCAAATTTTGATTCCCTAACTTTTTAATTTTAGAAGTTCCACATGACGGGATTATTGTCAAGAGAGTCGGTAACAATGCGTCCGATCGCGTCGATTTCTTGCAATTGTTCGGGGGAAAGTTTAACGTCCATTGCTTTGGCATTGGCAACCGCTTGTTCGGCATTTCTTGCCCCGGCAATGGCTTGGGTTTGAGGTTGTGCCACGAGCCACGCGAGGGACAATTGCGCCAGCGTACATCCCTGGTTTTCGGCGATGGGACGTAATTTATCCAGTGCATCTTGAACTCGTTGATAATTTTCTGGCTGAAAGAGGCGATTTTTTGCGCGATGATCTCCTTCGTCAAAGGTGGGGTTAGGGCCGAATTTCCCGGCGAGAATGCCTTGAGCGAGGGAAGAATAGGCGAGAATGGAGATATTTTCTTCGGTACAATAGGGCATGGCATCGCTTTCGACCTGCCGCCAGAAGAGGGAATAGGGGGGTTGTAGGCTTTCGATGCGTCCGTATTGCATGACTTCTTCGAGTTGCGATCGCGAGAAGTTGGAAACCCCGATCGCGCGAATTTTCCCCTGTTCTTTAAGATGGTTCAATGCGCCCATTGTTTCTTCGATGGGAACCTCTTCGCTTTTCCAACTTCCCGACGGCCAATGAATTTGATATAAATCGATGTAGTCGGTGTTGAGGTTTTTTAAAGAGCGATCGCACGCTTCAATAACCAAATCCCGTTTGAGGTGGTTGGCGAACACTTTGGAGGCATAGACGACGCGATCGCGCACATCTCCCAAGGCTTTCCCGACAATTCGTTCGGAATGCCCTTCCCCGTAAACTTCTGCCGTATCGACGGTTGTTATTCCCGCCTCAAACCCGGCGCGGATACCTTTAATGGTTTCTTCATCCTCAATTCCACTCCACATCGCTTTTCCCGCCTGCCACGTTCCCATTACAACGGGACTGATTTGAATTTCCGAGTTGCCCAGTTGTCGCATTTGCACGATCTAAGTTCTCCCTAATTTGCTCTGTACTCGAGCCTATCGCAAAATCAATATTTTGAACAATGTTGAAGGCGAATGGCTGATAACTGACGTGCCGATCGTTATAACAGAACCGATTCTTGTTTTTCTGCCATTTGAGCTTGGAGCGTTCGCTTGTAGCGCAGTCTGAAAATAATACTTAAAACCACTTGTTTCATCAACCAGTATAAAACGAAAAGCACAATAAACGTCACAAAAATTACGAGCAACGGCTTTTTATCTGCCAAATCCTCAATGGTTGTTTGGGCCAGAATCTGGGGTTGTGTCACAAAATCCCAACTGTTAAACCGCTTAAACCGACCTAAGTAGATACCAATGGCTGAAAGGGCGTGAATTGTGAATTCAACGATCAATGTAAATTTTCCCAATTTATTGCGGTGCAAATAGTATCCCAGGTTGACAATGGAGAGAACGTAGGAACCGAAGCCAATAAAAATAAAGATAAGGTATTGAGGAATAATCACCAATGTAATAATCCAAATTGAATACCCATCTCGGATAATATCGATGAGGTGAATGATATCGGTTAAAACGTAAGGCGCGTTGGGCAAGAAGGCAATAAAGACGAGCAAGCCTACCCACCACAACAAATCTCGGTTTTTCTGGAACCGAAAGAGCCAAAAACTTAGCGCTAGCGGAATCAAGGCTAAAAAGGAATTCCAAGTCATCAAACGCAAGCTGCGGCTAAAGGCTTGGACGCTATTGGAAAGCAAGGTTTGAGATAAGATCGATTTCATTTTCCCCTCAAATCTTGGAAATTTTGTCTTTTTTCCTTATAGCATTTTCTTCTTGGTAATGGCTGCTCCGAGAAATCGCGTAGCACAAGCTAAGTTTTTAGAAGGGATTAACCGCAAAATCCGAAAGGGTGATAGTGTAGCTGTGCTGTTGTTCCGTGGCGATAAATTCGACAATGACTTCGCAAGCGACTGCAACGGCAAGTAAAACTAAGTTGCGCGCGAGGGGATAGTCGCAAACATCGTCGTTGGTGGGGGAGGGAACGCGATAGCTGTCGTTCCAGATGACTTCGGCGTAGTCGCTGGCAAGTCCGACGTGGAGACAGGGTAAGTTTGCGCTTTGGCAGTAGTCTTTGACGGTTTGACGGGAGGCGCTATTGTCGAAGGTTTCGACAATTAAATCGCTATTTTTGAGGAGTTGGGAACAATTATCGGCGGTAAGTTCTTTGGTTTTTGCGTCTAAGGCGACTCCCAAGGCGCGATACAAACTATTGGCGAGGATTTTCCCTTTGTAAGCGCCGACATCGGTTTTGTAGTAGGGTTGGGTGGAGAGGTTGCGTTCTTCGATGCGATCGCGATCGATAACTCCCAGCGTCCCACAACCGGAACGAGCGAGGGTTTCGGTAATATTGGCTCCCAAGGCACCCGCACCGCAAATTGCGATCGCATAGTCTTGAAGGCGAGTCATTAATTCTGGGGTTCGATACAGTTGTTCGTGGAAGAAGAAGGACATTTTATTTATTAAAAATCGCGTAAAACTTTTAAGACATTTCTTTTTATTATATCGATTGTAGGTATCGCTCGTTGTGAGAACCGCTGGTGCAATTTGGCATTTGGGGTGGTAAACTGCAAAAGTTGACCGCTGATATTGTATTTAATTCAAAGTTTACCATGCTAAAATTTTACTACAATCCTATCTCAGCCAATGCGCGTCGAGTTTGGGTCGCCTTGCTAGAGAAACAGATTCCTTTTGAGCCAATTTTGATCGATCTGGGGGGAGAGCAGTTTAGCGACGAGTTTACTGCCGTTAACCCGCTTCAACGAATTCCAGTTATTATCGATGATGGATTTCGGGTGGTTGAGTCGTTGGCGATTTTAGACTATCTCGAAGCAAAATATTTTACGCCTTCGTTGATGCCAATTGAGGTGGAAGCGATCGCGACGGTTCGCATGGTAGAAAATGTCGCGCTTAACGACCTTCAACCTACCACTCTCCCTTTAACTCGTCAAGCCATTGGGCTAGAAGTCGATTCGCATAAAGTCGAACAAGCGCGACAGCGAGTCGAGCGGATTATGCAGTTTTTTGAAAGCCTTTTGCAAGGACGCAAGTATTTTGTTAGCGAGCGACTTACCCTCGCCGATATTGTGGCGGGAACTTTAGTTTCTGCTTTACCCCTTTTTGGTTTTTCGATGGATGCGTATCCTTCTGTTGATGGGTGGATGCAGCGGCTGGAGGCGAGGGAGAGTTGGCAGCAAACGGCGATAAAGCCGGAAATGATTCAAGCTGCTTTACCTAAGATTCGCGAAATTATAAAGCGGCGATCGTAAGGTGGATATAGTATGTTCAAATGGAACGTAAGTAGCAGTTCGCGATCGGCAACTCTGAATAGCTCTTCACGGGTTCCTCAAATTGGCGAATTTTTCTCATCTTTTTAGCTACACGGTGCGTATGGGAGCCGGTATACCGGTCGGGAGCGCGTCTTAATTCTTCTATTCTTCCATGCTTCTATTCTTCCAAAGCTAGAATTTTACAACCCAAATAGAAATGCTATATATAGCATTTTCAAATGAGACATGAAAAAGCATCGAACTTTTCAATATCAGGAAAGTTGAATAACTTGAAATCAATTAAAAGCTTAAATAAACGCTTAATGATTTTAAAGTTTTTACAA
>JAXHVQ010000053.1:0-37270 GCA_034189065.1 Cyanobacteriota bacterium | reverse complement strand
GGGGAGCAGGGGAGCAGGGGGAGCAGGGGGAGCAGGGGGAGCAGGGGAGCAGGGGAGCAGGGGAGCAGGGGAGCAGGGGAGAGAGGGTTGTAGCAAAATTTCGATGAATCTGGTAAGCTGTTTGGCTTTTAAACTGTGACGCTAAATTCTCCAGAAGGCAGAAGTGGATACCCAATTTAAATGTAAGGTCAGCTTATAAGAATTTGTGCGATCGCAGCGAAGGCAATGTCGGGATCGCTACAGATTTTCCGATATCTTGGCAGCGCAGATTGAATTTCTTCGCGGGATGCGGGAAAATTGGCGAACAAGGAGAGCTACAAGATTTATGAAATCGGTTCCTTCATCCAATCCTCAACCCTCTATACCTCCCCATCGTTCGATTGTCGATCGCGCCATCGTCACCGCCCAACAAATGCGCCATATTGAAGGGCGAATTTTTGAGGGAGGAATGCCGATCGCGGCGCTGATGGAAAAGGTCGCCGGTTTAATAACAACCCGAATCGTTACATTGTACCCGACATCGCGCGTCTCCCGCGTCGGCATTCTCGTCGGACCGGGACACAACGGCGGCGATGCCTTGGTTGTGGCGCGAGAGTTACACTTGCAAGGCTATCGCGTCTCTCTCTATGTTCCCCTCACCCAACTCAAAGAATTAACAGCCGCCCATGCCAAGTATGCCGGAAGTTTGGGCATTCCAGTTTACAATGACATCGAACCCCTAAAAGATTGCGATCTCATTGTCGATGGCTTGTTCGGATTTGGTATGGCGCGATCGCTTTCCGGTTCCATCGCTGCCGCTGTCGAAACCCTCAACCAGTGGCAAAAACCCACCGTTAGCATCGATCTTCCCTCGGGCCTCCATACCGATACGGGAGAAGTCTTAGGAACGGCAATTCGCGCCACCCAGACGTTGTGTTTGGGGTTGTGGAAGCGCGCCTTTTTCCAAGATTGCGCGTTGGAATTTTGCGGCGAAGCATCCCTCATCGATTTTGGTATTCCCGAAGGCGATATCGAAGCGATTCTCTCCCAATCGGCACCAATTCAGCGCGTGACGCAGGAGATGGCACTGTCGGTTTTGCCCCTTGCGCGATCGCCCGTCACCCATAAATATAAACAAGGACATCTTTTACTCATTTGCGGTTCGGCGCGCTACGCAGGCGGTGCCATTTTAACCGGATTGGGGGCTAGGGCTAGCGGCGTGGGAATGCTGTCAATGGCGGTGCCGCAATCGTTAAAACCCTTGTTGGTAAGCCATTTGCCCGAAGCATTAATTGTAGGATGTCGGGAGACAGAAAGCGGCGCGATCGCGGAAATTCCTGCTTCTTTGAGCGATTTCGATCGCTTTAATGCCATCGCCTGCGGCCCCGGATTGACGTTGGATGCCCTAACCGTTGTCGAAAGCGTCCTTAAAGCCAATGTTCCTCTCATTTTAGATGCCGATGGGCTCAATAGCTTGGCGAAATTGGGAACGCAACAAAAGTTGTCGCAGCGCACCTCCGAAACTATTCTCACGCCTCACGCTGGGGAGTTTGGGCGCTTGTTTCCCGAAATCGATGGCGATCGCATCCATGCGGTTCGAGAAGCGGCTGGACAATGCGGTGCGATCGTCTTGTTGAAAGGGGCGAGAACTGCGATCGCGCATCCCAAAGGCGCTGTGTGGCTGATTCCCGAAAGTACGCCGGCTCTCGCGCGGGGGGGCAGTGGGGATGTCTTGACTGGGTTAATGGGAGGGTTGGTGGCCCAAGGAGGGGCAAATCCCGCGATCGCGTCGTCGGCGGCTTGGTGGCACGCTCGAGCCGGGGTTTTAGCAGCGCGCGATCGCACGGTGTTAGGGGTAGATGCGTTTACCCTCGCTCAATCTTTAATTCCCGCGATCGCGCGCGAGTTCAGAATTCAGAATTCAGAGTTCAGAGTTGGGAGTTCAGAATTAGGAGTTGGGAGTTAGGAATATTGATAAGACCTGCCACGCGAAAAGATATTTGGGCGATTCGCCGGTTAGTCTTCGGTGCCAAACTCGATCCCACTCAATTGCGAGTCGAGCAATTTTGGGTCATTAAAAACGGAGGGAAAATTATTGCTTGCGGACAATTGCGTAACTTTGCAGATGCCCAAGAATTAGGAAGTTTAGTTGTTGCTAAAACGTGGCGCGGACAGGGTTTGGGAACGAAGCTAACTCAGCACTTAATTGCACAAGCCACAAAACCGCTTTATTTAGAATGCTTAGGAACATCCTTAGCTCAATTTTATCACCATTTGGGATTTGTGGAGATTGCTCCCGAAGAAGTGCCGCGATCGCTTCGATTTAAGTTTGGTCTCTCTCGTCTTGGAAAAATACTCTTTCGCCTTCCGGTAATGCAAATGCGGCATTGCAAAACCCAAATTACGTCGCGCGGCACGAACGCGAAATAGAAACTGAATACTGGTGCAACGTTCGTTAAAACTCACACTGTTTGTATTGCCCATGTTCCGGATAGGGTTCGCCAGTTCGCCAGTTCGCTCTCAAATTCGCCCTGATGGCAAAGTTTAGCTGGCGGGTTAGGACGATGTAATAACTTTCACAATTCGCATAGGCTTGCTATAATAGCGAGAAATAAGTTAAAGGACAGCATACATTCGGCTAAATAGCCGGTTTCCTTAAGCTGCAACTTGATAAAGGCTATCTCATGTCGAACCCTGGACTCATCGGAAAAGAGCATAATGAGCATCTAAACTGGTTCTTGAATACTTGGATGTCTAGTCATTCTCCGGTGTGCTTTCTAGAGGGTTTTCCTGGAACCGGTAAGACTTCCATTGCAAGAGAGTTAAGCACTCGGGCATGGGCTGCCCAACGCACTGCGATCACGATCGTTGCACCAGAAACTGACACAGATCCTACCGACGACCTCTTACTTGACCTGGCAATGGAACTAAACAGCGCAGGAAGAGATGAACTTGCAAGAGCAATAGAAAATAATCGCCCATTACTAGAGGTTCTAAGCACTATAGTCAACGACCCTATTCTTATCATCGTCGATGAATTTCAGCGCTCGATGCAAGGGTCAAGAGCAATAACCCAGGTGTGGTAAGTTGTTGACTGAGATGGAATGTTACGACAAAGCATTTGCAGTATTCAAGCAAGGTATTGAGTGTGTTCCTCCTAATAAAAGCCTTGCTTCTTTGTATATTAGTTATAGCGAAATGCTAGTTCAGATAGAAGAAAACGATATGGCAATTGATGTGTTGCAACAGGGTATTGAATGTATTCCTCCTAATAATAGTCTTGCTGATTTGTTTAATACCCATAGTAAGCTATTGGTTCAAATGAAACGCTACGATGAAGCACTTAATGTTTTGCAACGAGGTATTAAATATATTCCTACTGACAAGAGTCTTGTTATCTTGTATCGTAGCAAAGGTGAGATATTGGCAATATTGCAGCGATATAACGAGGCTATTACTGTCTTGAAGGAAGGTATAAGACGTATTCCCACTGATAAAAGCCTTACTTCTCTATATTGCCTATGCGGAGACCTACTGGTAAAAACAAGCAAAACGAATAAAGCAATTACCGTACTCAAACACGGTATTGATCGTATTCCTCCAGATAAAAGTCTATCTGCTTTGTATACTCGTTGTAGCGATTTACTTTTTCGGACTGGTAAGCGAGAGCTTGCCATGTCCTTATTAGAAGAAGGAATTAATGATATTCCACTAAATAAAGGGCTTACAGCGCTTTATAATATGTACGCAAAACTGTTGATATTTTCAGGAAAAACCCCTGATGCTATTAGATATTTTATAAATTGCGTTAATATTAGTGCGTCCACACAAACTTATTTAGCTTCGGTAGTTGAATCTATAATTTTGCTCTATGCCGCACTTCAGGATGACAAAAAAATTGTTGAATTTATTCAAGAAAGAAAAGGACTACCGTTACAGTATACGGCTCTTGCACAAACATTGATATACCATATACGAAATCATTGGGAAAATGCAGCAGAATATGCAAGGAATGTACGCAAAAGTGGTATTCGTTACCCTTTACTAGCAACTATAGAAGCTTTCTCCTGGCTGTGTTGCGGACAGGCAGAGCGTGCATTAGATGCAATTTTCGCAAATTTAAAAGAAGAACAATCATTTCACCATTGGTTGCATTCTTTTATTCAGTTACGGTTAGATAATTTTGAGGAGGCAAAACAGGCACTTGCAACTTACGATGGGCGATTAGCTTCATTGCAAGAGATCGATGAAGCAACTCTACTTAATTTATGGGACCGACCTTCAACGACTTTGGAGCAATACGATCTTGCTTACTATTTTCCAATTTTACCAACCGCTCTTACAGGTCTACCTCACTCTGTGACGAGAGTAGTTTATCATCCTTCAGTGCTACCTGCTCATATCAAATCGAAGAAATCCTCCCATAGTCAGCCTATCCGAAAACGTGAGAATGGAATAGAAGGTATTAACCCACGGAAAGTTGAGACTATGCCAGAAGAATATATTGATTTTGATTTACACATCGAAGCTAGTGGTCATGCCACTGCCTCCTCACTAGAAGGAGAAGCCTCAGCTCATATTTCAACCCAGGTTCCTAGTAACATTCGACTATCACTGAAGCTGATCGAACAACGCCAGACAGATGCAGAGTTGCTTAAGGAAGTGGGACATTTACTATACGACTGGCTTTTTCCAAACTCCATCCATACACATCTTCGGCAGACTGAGGCTGTGGCTAGACGTGACAAAGTTAAGCTACGGTTGCGCTTACGGATTGAAGCTTCAACAATTGCCAGCTTGCCCTTAGAATTCATTTATCGGTCGGAAGGTGGCTACTTTTTAGCGACTAATCCTGATACAGTTTTATCTCGCTACCTGAATTTACCACTGCCGCAGGAGTATGTACGCCGTCGTCAAAGTCCGCTGCATATGCTCGCGATTGTTGCCGACCCCACCGATCAAGTGCGACTCGATCCTGATGAGTGGGAAACAATTATGAAAGAGGCTTTAGATAAACCACTTACTGATAACCAAATGACATTATATACGGTGAAACGGGCTACCCGGAAAGGAATTCGTGATGCTCTGTTGAAACAAAAGCCTGATATTATACAGTTTATCGGTCACGGTATCTATCAAAATGGTAAAGGTTATCTAGCATTAGTGGATGAGGAGACAGATCAAACTTGGCTTGTAGATGATGAGCGTTTTACTAACCTCTTCGCAGGCTATATCGCGCATTTAGGGCTGATCGGTATGGCAACTTGCGAGAGTGCAACAAGCGACAATCCACAAGGTTTCTTGGGTATTGCACCACAGTTAGTGCAACGCGGGATACCAGCCGTAGTGGCGATGCAGTACAAAGTTTTTATTAAAACGGCTAAAATCTTTTTGGAAGATTTTTATACCTGTGTAGCTGCTCACAAACCGATAGATTGGGCAGTACAATCAGCACGCAATGCTGTATCTTTGGAGCTTGAACTTAGTAATCGCGAGTTTGCTACACCTGTTCTTTATATGCGCGCAAAAGATGGTAACGTCTTTGGATAAAACTGGTTACGTGATTACTGTTTACTCCTAAGAAACACCCGTTCTTTACTCTCGTGGTTAAGGTGACTTTACAATATCTCACTTGTGTCACTCTCGGAAAGGTAAAATAGTAAGAGACCGCGCCCGAAAGGAGTAGAAATCACGCAAATACACTATATGTAGCGGTAAAATCAAGACACCTAAGAGTCATTGATTTTTAGTACAATTCTTCGTTATTGTACTTGTTACAATCGCAACAACAAAACTTCACCTTCGCCCCATTTCTAGTAAACTCAAAGTATCGATCGCAGCTAAAACCCATGACCCTTGCCATTAACCTACCCCAACAACAAGGGCTGCTGAGTTTTGACGAGTTTCTCGCTCATTATGGCAGCGCTAACCGCTACGAACTGATTGACGGAGAGGTTTTCGACTTGGAACCCACAGGCCCTCACGAAGAAGTCGCAGCTTTTATTACCACAAAAGCCTGCGTTCAAATCGATCGAACAAATTTGCCGTGGTTTGTTCTTCAGCGAGGATTATTTCGCCCTTCTGAAACCGGGATGACGGCATTTCGCCCCGATGTTGCTGTCGTCGATCGCACAGAACTTATTAACGAACCCCTTTGGTCGGAACAATCGATCCTAACGCGGGGGAGTTCAATTAAATTTATTGCAGAAGTTGTGAGTGGAAATTGGCAAAACGATTATGCCCGTAAGGTTGAAGACTATGCGGCTGTGGGCATTTCTGAATATTGGATTGTCGATTATGCAGGGCTGGGGGGAATTCGCTATATTGGAAAGCCCAAGCAACCGACCCTCTCTATTTGCACTCTGGTGGACGGAGAATACGAAATTCAACTCCTCCGGGGTGAGGAAGCGATCGCGTCGATTACTTTTCCTAATCTCAATTTAACAGCCGAGCAGGTATTGAAGGTAGGGAGAGGGAGAGAGGGAGTGATGGGGTGAAATCCGAGTCTTTCACTATTTTTGAAAAATGGTATTATGTGAAATCCCCCAATAAATGCTACAGATCGTTCCCCCCGTCTCCCAGTCCCCCAGTCCCCCAGTCTCCCAGTCCCCCAGTCTCCCAGTCACCCCGTCACCCCGTCACCCCTTTAGGCATCGGTTGATAGCGAGAAAACTCCATCGAAAACGTCGCCATGCCTTGAGAAAGCGATCGCGCGTCGCTGGCATAGCCGAACATCTCAACCAGGGGAACGAGGGCGCGAATTGCAGTATAATCCGATACAACTTCCGAACCTAATAACTCGCCGCGCCGGGACAACAAATTCCCCTGAATGCGCCCCATAAACTCCGTTGGCGTTTCCACTTCAACCAACATCATTGGTTCCAGCATCATCGGTTTGGCTCGATCGAATGCTTCCTCAAAACCTCGTCGGCAGGCGAAACGGAAAGCAGTTTCGCTGGAGTCGATGGGATGGAACGCCCCGCCTTCCAAAGTAACCTTCACGTTAACAATAGGATACCCCTGAAGGTGTCCCGTCGCGATCGCGTCTTGGAAACCCTTCTCGCAAGCGGAAATATATTGTTTGGGAATCGCCCCTCCCACTACACGATTTTCAAACACAAAGGTTTCCTCGCAAGGTTGAACCGAACCGATGACTCGGGCGTATTGACCCGGACCGCCGGTTTGCTTTTTCAGCGTAAAATCAAATGTTGCGGGACGCGCGATGGTTTCCCGATAAGCGACAGCGGGTTTCCCCACGTACACCTCGGCGTTGTACTCCCGTTTCATGCGCTCGACATAAATATCGAGGTGCAACTCTCCCATGCCTGAAATTAACATTTCGTTGGCTTCGGGGTCGCTGCTAACGCGCAATGTTGGGTCTTCCTTCACAAAGCGATTTAGCGCTTTAGTCATCCGCACGGAATCCTCTTGAGATTTCGGCGTAATAGCAAGGGTAATTACGGGGTCGGGAACAAACATTCCTTCGAGAGATAGCATTGTCCCTTCGGCGCACAACGTATCCCCCGAAGCGCAGTCCGCGCCCATCACCGCAATGATATCGCCCGCTTCCGCCCCGTCGATCTCTTGGCGTTCGTCGGCATGGAGTCGAATGAGTCTGCCAACGCGAATGTACTTTTGAGTTCGGGGGTTGAGGACGCGATCGCCTTTCTCTACTTGTCCAGCATAAATACGGATGTAGGTAAGTTGACCGAATTCGTCGTCCGTCAGTTTAAACGCCAGTCCCACAAAGGGATTTGCCGAGTTGCACTCTACGTTTACCGTATTTCCCGTCGAAGTATCGGTCGCGTCGAGAGTTGCGCGATCGCGAGGGGAAGGAAGGTAGAAATTCACCGCGTCCAGCAGATTTTGTACGCCCTTATTTTTATAGGCAGAACCCATCAAAACCGGTACAATTTCTCTGTTTAACGTTGCTTGACGCAGGGCTTTCCGAGTCAGTTCTTGAGGAACTTCTTCCTCCGCTAACAGTTTTGCTGTTATCTCCTCAGAAAAGAAAGAGATACAATCCAAAAGTTTTTCTCGTGCAATTTTCACCTCCTGCATTAAAGCATCGGGGATGTTTTTTTGTACCCAATTCTCTCCATTTTTACCTTCAAAATAGCAAGCCTTCATCTCAACAAGATCGACTACTCCTTCAAAGTTATCTTCGAGACCAATGGGATATTGAAGCACAACGGGATTCAAATTTAACTTATCCCGCAGTGCTTGAACGACGCGAAAAGGAGCCGCTCCCAATCGGTCTAACTTGTTAATAAAGGCGATACGCGGTACGCCGTAGCGTTTCATTTGTCGGTCTACGGTAAACGATTGGGATTGTACGCCAGCAACACCGCACAATACCATAATTGCACCATCGAGAACGCGCAAAGACCGCTCGACTTCGATGGTAAAATCCACGTGACCGGGAGTATCAATTAAGTTAATTTGATGCTCTTTCCAAACACAAGTTGTCGCCGCAGAAGCGATGGTAATGCCTTTCTCTTCTTCGAGAGCCATGTAGTCCATTTTTGCCCCGTCGCCCCCGCCGCGCACCTCTTCGATTTTGTGAATCTTTCCGGTGTAGAACAAGATTCGCTCGCTGAGGGTGGTTTTTCCAGAGTCGATGTGGGCGGAAATTCCAATGTTGCGAATGCGTTCTCGGGGAATCATGAGTTTTTTGGCTCCTTAACGTGCCAATAGGGTTATCAAAACGAACGGTTTCCCCTTTTCTGGGGGAACTCAATCTTATTTTACGGTATTGTATTTTATTTGTAAACAAAATGCTACAGGCGTTTCTAGACTGATGCGCGACTTGGTTCGCTAGCTATCCTCGAGTGAAAGCCGCCGAATTCCCTGCTACCACTCTATCCACGATCCTTGTATTGCCCACTGCCTAGCGATTGAGTGCCTTTAAAAATCTGACATTTTCAAGAAAAAGCGTACTTAAGTGTTGACATTGTCAGAAAAGCGAGTTACATTTCAGGATAGAAATAAATTTTGACAGTCGGAGGTCGTATTATGCCCGATGGCGATATTGTCCATGACCGGCTTGGACAGCTCTATCAGAAACCGTATAAGTGGCTTTGTGAGGGCAAAGCAAGTATTGGTGAATGTGCTCGGGCTGTCATGAAGGCGCTCAAAGAAGATATTAAAAGAAAAGGCGATCTGCCTGTTATACTTGCGCAACAGATGGCAGACAGATTAAACCAAATTGTCAACAACTCCAACCGGAATAGCTCTGTTGATTGGGTGGCTGTGAATAAAGAGTTTGAGAAAATAGTACAGCAAGCCCAAGGAGGACATTATATTAAAGAGCTTACTCTCTGTGCTAGCAAAAGGGTTTTACATGAGCTTAGATATAACGAAAAAGTAAATATTAATGATGCGTCTGAATCAATACTCTTTCAATACATGAACGAAGTCTATAAATCGGGATTTGTCGAAGGCATACCACTGACTTCTGCGCACTATGGTGGCATTGATAAAGCAACGCTTGAAAAGCGCATTGAAGAGATAAAAACTGATATTGATGCTACAATAAATACTTGGGTAAAGAAAATCAATGAAGATGGGGGTGTATCAAAAATACGACTACCCCCACGCCGACAAGTAAAAGAGATAGATATGAATGAAGACCTTTTGAGGGTTTAGATTACAGATGAAAAACCATCTTATTAACAATAGAAACTATACATTAGATTTTGACCCTGTACAAAACAGCGGTGGGATTGTTCGTTTTGTCGATCGCTCCAGCGGTATGGAGAGCGAGATAAAACTCGCTATAGACGATTGGGCGTTTAGTCATAGAGTGAAGCAGGAGTTTCCCTCTATTGTTGCCGATCTTATCGATCTTGCTGTCGCTATCCACACCTCCGATCGCCTCGCTGTACACAATTTACGTCAAGACCAGAGGTGTATTCAAGTGAAGTTGCCAGTACGTCATCCAGAACTTCTTAGCGCTAAACAAGAAAAGCTGAGTAGCTTACTTGAGTGGGCTACTGGAAGTCAATGGTTTTTTGAATTTTACCAACGAGTTGCTCCAGAACGTCCTGTCATCGAACAATCATATTTGCCAGTGGGACCGGAAGGTTGCGAAGTCGCGCTCTGGAGTGGTGGTCTTGACGCTCTTGCAGGTGTCTACACTCGGCTACAAGAAGATTTTAAAAAAACATTTGTTCTTTTTGGTAGTGGGAGTAACGATATTGTCTATCACCGACAAGAAACGGTCGCAAGGGAACTTCAATCAATCTTTCCGCGTCGCTCCCATCTATATAGAGTTCCTATACGCTTCCAGAATAGTAATACACATAACAAGAACAAGATTCCCCGCGCACGAGGTGTAGTTTTTACATTACTAGGTTCCGCTTGTGCGTATTTAATGGGTCAGCACGAGCTTTGTGTTTACGAAAACGGAATTGGCGCGATCAATTTACCGTATCGTGCATCTGCTATAGGTCTGGACCATTCTCGCTCCGTTCACCCATTAACGTTATTGATGGTGAGCGAGGTTGTATCAGAGCTTTTAGGAGAGACGTTCCGGGTATGGAATCCGTTTCTCTTTTGGACTAAAGCTCAAATGTGTCAGAAGTTGGCTGAAGATGGGAGAGATACTCTACCTTCACTCAGCAAATCATGCGATCGCCCTCATCGCCACCAAGCTATCCAGTGTGGATATTGCTCTTCTTGTATTCTAAGACGACAAGCCCTTGCCGCTGCAAAATTAGAGGATCGCACGGACTACGTAATACGTCATAAAGAACCGGCAGGAGATTCGAGCGTTTACTTACGTCATATGCTCGCACAAATTCGCACGATTGAAAAGTTGATTAATACTTCATTGTATCCTCCTCTTCAGTGGAAAGCCATAACTCAAAATTTCCCTGAATTAGATGATATTGTCGATCGGTGTTCTGCATCAGAAAAACTAAAAGCTGGGGAAATGCGAGAGCGCTTGATTCAGCTTTACCAAAACTATGTTACCGAGTGGATTGATGTAGAGCCTCAGCTTTCAAATAGCCTGTTAAAAAGTATTGCTCGGCAGTCATCAAACTCAAATTGCTCTGTTGCATGAGTTTTAAATTAAGGAGAACTGGAATGGCCACCAATATCTTGGATAATATTGATATGAGCCGGTTGGGGAAACTCCTGCAACAGGCACGTAAGAAGTGTGGAATGACTCAGGCTGAGGCAGCTAAAGTTATTAATGCCGCTCGAACAACTATTGTTGCAATTGAGAAAGGGGAACGCCGTCTTAAAGCAACAGAGCTGATTAAGCTTGCTCGCGCCTACGGACGAACCATTAGCGATTTTGTTCATAAACCTCAGCAGATAGTACAACCTTTCGAGGTACAGTTTCGAGCTGCTTATCGACGTAATGAAGCGGAAATAGCGAAAATCGAATCGACTATTTCTTCCTTACAAGAGTTTTGCCAAAAGTATTTAGAATTAGAGGAAATCATGGATACTCCTCTTCCTCGGAATTACCCCCCAGAGTACGAGGTTAGAAATATGCCAATTGAGGCTGCGGCAGAGAGTATTGCGCTTTGCGAGCGCCAACGACTTGGACTTGGAGATGCGCCGATCGCCCGTTTGCGGGATGTTTTAGAACAGAGTGTAGGTCTCCGCATTTTCTACCTAAAGATGCCACCAAAATATTCTGAAATGTACAATTATGACGAAAAACTTGGCGGATGTATGGCAATTAATGTCAACCATCCTGAAGAGCGCCGCCGTTGGTCGCTAGCTCACGGCTTTCTTCACTTCCTCGCGCACCGGCGCAAGGCGGCGATCGATGTTGACGGACAGTACAAAAGGCTGCCAGAAAGCGAACAGCTAGCTGAAGCATTTCCTAAATATTTCCTAATGCCAACAAGCAGCTTATTAAAGCGGTTTAACGATTTGTATCGTTCTCATGAAAGATTTACTCCAACTAATTTATTTACCTTGGCTTACTATTATGGGGTGTCTGTCGAAGCTCTTACTTATCGACTGGAAGAAATAAAACTGCTCCCCTCTGGAACCTGGGAGCGGTTGTGCGATCGCGGTTTGAAGGTTAGAAAAGTACAAGAAGAATTGGGATTACAAGGTATTCCTCAACGAAACGATACGACTCCCATTCACTATCAACATCTGGCGATCGAAGCATTGGATCGCGGTCTGATTACTGAGGGACGTTTTGCCGATTTTCTGGGTGTCGATCGTTTAGAAGCTCGTCGCATTGCAGAGACACTGCACGAGCATTCAAGCGGAACGATTGAGGAATCCGATCGTTTAGACCTGAGTCAGGCTTAGAGATATGGGGAATTAGTGATGAAGATTAAATACTCCCATGTTATTCTTGACGCTTGCTGCATTTTAAACTTTTGTGCTTCAGGAAAATTCTTGGATATTTTGAAGTCTATTCCGGCTCAAGTTGTAGTTAGTGAAGTTGTTAAAACAGAAGAACTGCTCACGCTGCAACGTCTAAAAGATGAGGAAAACGAGGGAGCGATTCAGTTTGAGGACGCAATTGAGCAAGGTCTATTATGGGTCGCGGACTTTGAGTCAGCAGAAGAGGAAGAGACGTTCGTGAACTATGCTTCTGAACTTGGAGATGACGGGGAGTCGGCAACGGGTGCGATCGCAGTTCATAGAGGATGGGCAATTGTAACTGATGACAAAAAGGCAATCTCGTTTTTTGAGAAGGAAGTTCCCCATGTCCAAATTTTATCAACTTTGGAAATTATTAAGTATTGGTCGGAAGAGGTCAAACTTGAAGTAAAAGAACTGAAAATTGCCTTGAGTGCGATTCGGGTTAAAGGAAAGTATAAGCCTCATAGAAATCACCCCTTGCTGAGTTGGTGGGAAAGTGTGATGAACTGATAACGGAAGTCAATTGGTCAAGTAGCACAAGCGAAAACGCCGATTTTTCCCTTAGAATTGACTGTCGTATATGAGGTGGAAGTCGCGCTTCAGATACGAGAAAATCCGGGTTGTTTGGGCGGCGGCGCGTAAGTCCGATATAATCCAAAATCTAGAGCCCAAAAAGTCTTGCGTCCCCATCCCCAACCCTTCACCCCTCAAAAAACCCCTGTGTCTGCCGATCGCAAATCTACCCGTTCCCTCGCCCGCATCGCCAGTATTGTTGCCGCTGCCACCCTCATTAGCAAACTCTTCGGCTTGTCGCGAGAAGTGGCGATCGCGGCCGTATTTGGCGTAGGTCCAGCTATCGATGCCTACACCTACGCCTACGTCATCCCCGGCTTCCTCCTCATCCTCCTGGGCGGCATCAACGGTCCCTTTCACAGCGCCCTCGTCAGCGTCCTCGCCAAGCGCGAAAAATCGGAAGCCGCCCCCCTCGTCGAAACCATCAGCACCTATGTCACCGCCATTTTCATCGTCGTTACCGTCGTTCTCATCCTGTTTGCGGGAACCTTCATCGATATCCTCGCCCCCGGTTTAGACCCGACAACTCGCGCGATCGCGATCCAACAACTCCAAATCATGGCCCCCCTCGCCATCCTTGCCGGACTCATTGGCATTGGCTTCGGTACTCTCAACGCCTCGGATCAATATTGGCTGCCCAGCATCAGTCCCCTCTTTTCTAGCTTAGCCACCCTCATCGGCTTAAGCGTTCTCGCCGTCTACTTAGGCGACCAAATTCAAGCCCCCGACTCCGTTCGCCTCGGCGGAGTTATCTTAGCGGGAACCACCCTAGCAGGCGGTATTTGGCAGTGGATCGCCCAACTCATTGCCCAATGGCGATCGGGCATGGGATCGCTGCGATTGCGCTTCAACTGGCGCATTCCCGGCGTAACCGATGTCCTGAAAGTCATGGCCCCCGCTGCCCTTTCTTCGGGAATGCTGCACATTAATGTCTATACCGACCTCTATTTTGCGTCTAACATCGAAGGGGCTGCCGCCGCTATGCGTTACGCCAATTTTATTGTCCTAACGCCGTTGGGCATCATCTCCAATATGCTGCTAGTTCCCCTGTTGCCGGTGTTTTCTCGCCTCGCCGCGCCGGAAAATTGGGCCGATCTCAAACTGCGCATCCGTCAAGGACTCCTCCTCACCGCCTTGACGATGTTACCCCTAACTGCAATTTTTGTTGCATTGGCTGTCCCTATCATCCGGCTGGTTTACGAACGCTTTGCCTTTGATGCCAATGCTTCGGCTGTTGTTGCGCCGGTTTTGATGGCCTATGGGTTTGGGATGTTCTTTTATTTGGCGCGGGACGTTTTGGTGCGGGTGTTTTATGCGTTGGGCGACGGGGAAACGCCATTTCGCATCAGTATTTTCAATATTTTTCTCAATGCGGTTCTAGATTTTACGTTGGTGAAGGTTTTTGCAACGCCCGGTATCGTGTTTGCGACGGTGGGCGTAAATGGCTTTTCTTTAGTTTGTTTGTTGTGGATTTTGAACCGCCGGTTAAAAGGGTTGCCCTTGGCGGAGTGGGGAGGGGCGTTTTTGGGGTTGGTTGGGGCAAGTTTTTCGGCGGGAGTGGGCTGTTGGGCGATCGCGTGGGGTTGGGAACGCACTATTGGAACGGGTAATCCAGTGTTATTACTGTTGCAATTGGGAATATCTTCTGCTGTGGCAGTGGCAATTTTTGGGGCGATCGCCATTCAACTGAAACTGCCTGAGTTGGAGATTTTGATGTCTCGGATTCGTCAAAAGTTGGGACGCGGTTGAGGGGGATGGGGAGATGGGGAGATGGGGAGATGGGGAGATGGGGAGATGGGGTGACAAGGTGACGGGGAGTAGGAAAGGTTTACTGATTACTGATTACTGATTACTGATTACTGTTTACTGGTAACTGATTACTGATATTATTCCCATTTTTGCTCTCGCCGCGATCGCGTCCCAATCTCTCGCAGCGACTAAGTGAGGCGGAAACAGTTGACTCGACAGTCCCACGGCAATCGCCCCCGCATCGATCAAGGCTTTGGCATTGTCGAAGGTCACTCCTCCCGTGGGAATTAAGGGGATTTGTCCTAGCGGACCTTGTAAGGCTTTGATATAATGAAACCCGCCCACTGCTTGAATGGGAAACACCTTGACGCACGTTGCCCCAGCTTGCCAAGCGGCGACAATTTCCGTCGGCGATAGCGCCCCAGGGATAATGGGAATGCCCGCATCGTTGGCTTCGTGGATGAGATGGGAATTGACGTGGGGACAAAAGAGAAATTGCGCCCCGGCCGCGATCGCCTCCTGTAGTTGTACTCTATCTAAAATCGTTCCCGCCCCGATCGCGCATTGGGGCAATTCCTGGCGCAGTTGTTCGATACTTTGGGCTGGTTTTTCGCTATTCCAGGTAATTTCGATCTGCGCGATGCCTCCTGCTGCCACTGCTTTGGCTAATTGAATGCCCACTTCAAAACTTGAGGAACGAATGACGGCGATCGCGCGATCGCGTTTGAGTTTCTCGAGCCAATTTTCCATTGAATAAGTTGATTTATAATTGTAGGGTGGGCAATACATTTCCGGCGATCGCAGTGCAAGAACCTTTTGATAATTCATTATTCATTATTCACTATGAATTTAGCCTTTGCTCCTAAAATTCAAAATCATCTTGCCCACCACAGCTTCCTTAAAGTAGTTTAAGTTGTTTGAACCCATCTTCCATTGAATAAGTTTACTTATAATTGTAGAGCGGGCAAGACATTATTTATTGGAGAATAAATTGAGTAAAATTTCGATCGTCATTCCCACTCTAAACGAAGCAAGGACCTTAGAAAAAACCATCGATCGCGCGCAAACCGGCTCAAATGTCGAGATTATCGTCGTTGATGGCGGGAGTCAAGACCCAACCGTTGAAATTGCCCGATCGCGCGGAGTCCAAACAATTGTATCCCCTCAACCCGGTCGCGCCGCCCAAATGAATGCGGGGGGCGCGATCGCCACCGGAAACATCCTCCTATTTCTCCACGCTGACACCCACCTCCCCCCAGAATACGATAAAGCTGTACGCGCCGCCCTCTCCCAACCCCACGTCGTCGCAGGTGCCTTTGAACTCAACATCGACTCCTCCCTTCCCTCCCTTCGCTGGGTTGAAAAAATGGTGAGTGCGCGATCGCGTTTTCTCCAACTTCCCTACGGAGATCAAGCACTTTTTCTCCAAACCTCCCTGTTCGAGGAACTAGGCGGTTTCCCCAATTTCCCCATCATGGAAGACTTTGAATTCGTGCGACACCTAAAGCGTCGAGGTAAAATCGCGATCGTTCCCACCGCCGTCCTCACGTCTCCCCGCCGCTGGTTGAAACTTGGTGTTTTCCGAACCACTTTCATCAACCAAGCCATTGTCTTCGGCTATTTTCTCGGTATTCCCCCCACTCAACTGCGACGATGGTATCGTGGAATTCGTCATTAAACCGAGTTTAATCCTATAAAGGGAGGCGGATGAAAAAACAAGTTCCTTCTCCTAGAATTGAATCATAGTACAACTGCCCTTGGTGGCGCTCGACAATAATTGAATAGCTCGTCGAAAGTCCCAGCCCAGTCCCCTTACCCACCGGTTTAGTCGTAAAAAAGTGATTGAACAAACTATCTTTAATGTGAGGGGGAATACCCTTTCCGTTGTCGCAGATGCGAATCTCGACCCACTTGGACAACTCGGCTGGAGAAGTTAACGTCTTTGGCGAAGGTTGAGCATTGCTGTCTCCCTCCTTTTCAACCACCACGCTCGTACTAATGGTAATTCGGGGCAAAAACTCTGAATCGGCAGTCTCAATTTTTTCCTCTAGGGCATCGATGGCATTGCTCAACAAATTCACAAACACTTGATTGATTTGTCCGGGATAACTGCGCGCTAGAGGAATCTGTTTATAGTTTTGTCGAATATCAATCGCCGCGCGATTAGTTTGCCCTCGCAAGCGATTTTGAAGGACGAGCAGCGCACTTTCAAGAGAAGCGTGCAGGTCGGTTTCCTGCATCTTTGAGCTATCGAGCCGTGCAAAATGACTCATAGACTCAACTAGATCTTGAATGCGCTCAGCTCCCGATCGCATCGATTGCAGCACTTTAGGAAAATCTTCGCTCAAGAAATCAAGTTCGGCTTCTTGGGCAAAGGTTTGAATTTCTGCAGGTGGTTTGGGGCAGTACCGTTCGTACAATTCAAGGACGCGGAGCAAAATGCGCGAGTATTCTGTAACGTAATCTAAGTTGGCGTAAATAAAATTGAGGGGATTATTAATTTCGTGAGCAATACCCGCCGCCAATTGCCCCAAACTCGACATTTTCTCAGCCTGTGCGAGTTCGAGGTGAGTTCGCTGGAGGTTAGCTAATGCGGAGGATAACTGTTCTTCGATACGTTGCCGTTCGCTAATTTCGGCTTGCAAACATTGGTTTTTAGCTGCGAGTTCTTGATTTTTATAGAGGAGTTGTTGTTGAAGGGAACAAATCGTAAGTTGGCGGTCGATGCGAGCTAGGGTTTCTTCGATATGAAAGGGTTTGGCGATGTAGTCTGCACCGCCAACTTTAAAGCCTTTCACTTTGTCTTGGGTTTGATTGAGGGCGCTTAGGAAAATTACGGGAATTTCACTGACGAGGGGATCGCGCTTGAACTCCTGACAGACTTGGTAACCGTCCATTCCCGGCATGAGGACATCGAGAAGAATAAGATCGGGTCGAGCGACGCGCGCGGCTTTTAGGGCGGTTGGCCCATCTATAGCTTGTCTGACTCGATATCCGCGATCTCTGAGGATCGTTGAGAGAACGCGCAAGTTATTCGGTTCGTCATCGACAATGAGAATATCGCCAGGTTCGCTCGAGCTGGAGACGGAGGAGTTAAAATCCATTGAATCTATGGGGGCGATCGCGTTCATCTCAATTCAAAGACCGGGTATGAGTGGGCTGAGAGGGTTCTTCGTCTTATCCTACTTATTTTCTATGAGAGTGAATAGTATTTTTTAACACACTATGTCTGTAATTGCCAGGAATATAGTCTTTTGTTTTTGAATATTTTTTTCAATATGCGTAAATATCGGCAAAATATGTCAGAGATTCATAATTGTATCTACTCATTCATCAGCCGTAAAAGGTTCGACGAGGTTCGCGATCGCGGGGAAGTGAAAGTTTTCGACTAAATGCTCGAGCTGACAGCGTAGGGTAGAGCAGGTATCGGGAATCGAACAGAGTAGGTGAGCAATTTCCTCGCGATCGCAAGCAATAGCCGCCCAATATAGATGGGAAAGCCATTCGTTGGGCATAATCGCCAGCTCCTCTTGGGAAGGCGGTTCGGGTGGAGTCTTACACTGAGCTGTAGCGATGGGGTCGGTTTCATAAAGGTAGCGCGCCCCTAAGTGATGGGCCATCGTCTCGAGCAGCTCCTGTATTTGAAAAGGCTTGCACAGATAGTGGTCGCATCCTGCCTCGCTCAGCATCTTGCGGTCGATTTCCAACGCACTTGCAGTCAGGGCGACAATCGGAGTTGCTTGACCTTTCAAAGTCGCTTTAATGTTCTGAATGGCTTCGTAACCATTCATGACGGGCATCCGCAAATCCATCAAAATCAAATGGGGATCGTATCGCTCCCACATTTCAATCCCTTGATGCCCATTGGTTGCTTCAAGCACTTCAAACCCCAAGGGCGAAAGCAACTCCACGAGGAGTTGACGGTTTTCCCAGCGGTCTTCTACCACCAAAATGCGATATCGAGGTTGGTTGGGTGCGAGGGCAACAGCACGCTTGAGGAAACGCGTTTGCTTCACTTGCTCGGGTCGAGCTGAGGCGACCTTTATCTGAAAACAAACTGTCGTCCCCTCACCCGCTGTACTCTCGATTATAATATTGCCATCCATCAATTCAACAAAACGCTTGCTAATGGCTAATCCCAAACCCGTACCTCCCTCGAGGGCGTAGCGTCCGGCTTCGCTTTGCGTAAATGCCTCAAAGATGCCCTCTAGTTCAGAAGGAGCAATGCCGCATCCGGTATCTTCGACCTTGAAGTCAATGATTTGTCCTTGGTCATGGGTCATTTGTCCTTGGTCATTGGCAATTCTCTCCCCCCCACTGCCCACTGCCCACTGCCCACTGCCCACTGCCCACTGCCCACTGTCCACTGCCCACTGCCCACTGCCCAATAAAACCCGCAGCGTTACGCTTCCGTTGCTTGTAAATTTAATAGCATTTCCCAATAAATTAATCAAAACTTGGCGCAATTTCTGCTCGTCTGCGCAAATATATTGCGGCACTTGGGACGAGATTTCAAAACTCAAAACTAACCCTTTCATTTGAGCCTTGAGCTGCAACATTTGCTCGATGGAGTGCAAGAGATGATAAAAGTCGAAATTCGAGAGATTAAGTTCGGTTTTGCCCGCTTCGATTTTCGACATATCTAAAATGTCATTGATTAACGCCAATAAATGTTCGCCGCTATCAATGACAATATCGAGCTGCTGGCGCTGTTCTGTCTGAAGATTCTCGGCACGGGTGAGAATTTGCGTAAAGCCAAGAATCGCATTGAGGGGAGTGCGTAATTCGTGAGTCATTTTGGCGAGGAAGTCGCTCTTGGCGCGATTAGCCCCTTCCGCGTTTTCCCGAGCGCGTTCGAGTTCGGCATTGGAGCGACGCAGTTGTTCGTTGAGCTGTTGTAGTTCGGTTTCAGTTCGCTTGCGGTCGGTAATATCCATTGCAATGCCAGCCGTCCCGATGACTTCGCCGCGATCGCCAAAAATGGGCGTTTTGTAGGTTTCAGCCCACTGAAGTTCGCCTTCTGGGGTCATCGAACAGGTTTCAACTCGTCGTTGTCGGCGCGAGTCCATGACGGCGCGATCGCCTTCTTGAAATGTTTGCGCCAGGTCGGTCGGACAAATCGCATCGTCAGTTTGACCGATTAATTCCCCCGGTCTCTTGCCAGAGGCCTCGCAAAAGGGCAAATTCACGGCGACGAATCGACTTTCGCGGTCTTTCAACCAAGCCTTGTGGGGAATATTATTGAGGATGGCGCGAAATTTGGCTTCGCTGGCGCGCACTTGGGCGGTTTGCTCTCGCACCCGTTCTTCGAGGGTTTGCGTCAGTTTTTCGAGTTGTAACTGTGCCTGTTTGCGCTCGGTAATCAGTTCGCTACACATCATCAACCCGCCAATATTACCGGCATGGTTGTACCAAGGGTGAATTTCGTAGCGCATCCATTCGGTTTGACCGTCGGCGCGGCTGAATAATTCTTCTTCGACCTTGACAATTTCGCCGTTTAGTGCGCTCTCATACCCGGCCTTGACGCGATCGCTCAAAGTCGGGAAAACGTCGTAGTGGCAAAGTCCGACCGGATTCTGCTGGCTGAGGTGGTAGTCGGTAATCCAACGGCGGCTGACGGCGAGGTAGTGCATTCGGTAGTCGAACATGGCGATGGCGGCTGGGGCGTGTTCGACAAACAGACGCAAGCGTTCCTGGCTGTCCCGTAACAAGATTTCTGCTTGTTTGTGTTCGGTAATGTCGCTGGAAATGCAGCAAATGGCGTAGGGGGTGCCGGATTCGTTGCACAGGGGGGCTTTAATGGAAATATACGTTCGCATCGTGCCGTTGGCAAATTGCGCGCGTTCCTCGAATTCAAAGGACGCTTTGGCTTTGAGAACTTGTCGGTCGTTGGCAGCGACTTCTTCGGCAATGTCTGTGGGGAAGAGATCGAGATCGCGCTGACCGAGGACTTCTTCTGGGGAGAGGGCGTAATTTTTAAAAAACTGCAAGTTAACCATCAAATAGCGTCCCTGTAAATCTTTCAAGGAAACAACGGAGGCGGTATTATCTAAGATGGCTTGCAATCGCTGCTGGCTTTCTTGTAATTCGGCGGTTCTTTGTTCGACCCGTTGTTCTAAGTCCTCATTGACTCGACGCAAGGCCTCTTCTGCTTCTTTGAGGGGCGTAATATCAATGATTGAACCTGCCATGCGCGTGGGTTTTCCGGTTTTGTCCCATAGCGCCTGTCCCCGCGAGGCCATCCAGCAATATTCGCCCCCTTTTTTGCGAATGCGATACTCTACTTGGTAGGGACTTTGTTGCTCGAAATGGTCGCGCAAGGCGCTAATAACGCGATCGCGATCTTCGGGATGCAGCCAGGTCAAAAAGTCTTGGCGCGAAAAGTCTGGGAGTTCGTCTTCGTCGTAACCGAGAATTTGCTTGTAGCGCGGGGCGATATAGGCTTCGTTGCCAGCAATATTCCAATCCCAAATCCCCGCCCCCGAGCCGCGCACTGCTAGTTCGTAGCGTTCTTGGGCTTCGCGCAGGGCGGTTTCGGCTGTAACGCGATCGCGAATTTCCTCGAGTAAGTGCTCGTTACTTGCTTCGAGGGCTGCCGTTCGTTCGAGTACGCGCCGTTCGAGTTCTTCGTTGGCTTGACGCAATGCGTCTTCTGCTTCTTTGAGGGGGGCAATATCGCTAATGGAACCTGCCGCGCGCGCCGGGGTTCCGGTTTCGTCCCAAAGGGCTTGTCCGCACAGCAGAATCCAGCCGTATTCGCCTCCTTTTTTGCGAATTCGACATTCTTTTTTGTAGGGACTGCGCGCGCGATCGCGCAATATCCCTTGAAACGCAGCCCGGTCTAGGGGGTGCAGTTGCTCGGTAAAGGCTTCGAGGGAAGACCACAATTGCTCGTTCTCGTCGTATCCCAATATTTCTTTAAATCGGGGCGAGAAGTAGACTTCTCCCGTTGTCTGGTTCCAATCCCAAATGCCGTCCCCCGAACCGCTGACGGCGAGGTCGTAGCGCTCTTTTACTTCTCGCACTTCCGCTTCGACGAGGACTCGTTCGTTGAATTCTTTTTGGAGTTGGGCGTTGGCGCGTTCGAGTTCGGCGGTGCGCTCTTGCACCCGTTGCTCTAATTCGGTATTCTTCAACTCGAGCTGGGTGCGCAGCGAGCAAATTGTAATTTGGTGGCGGACGCGCGCTAGCACTTCTTCGACTTGGAAGGGTTTGGCGATATAATCCATGCCCCCCACTTCAAAACATTTGACCCGATCGATTTTATTATCGTGGGCAGTCATGAAAATCACTGGAATATCTCGCGTCGCGGAACCGGCCTTCAGTTGACTGCATAGCTCGTAGCCGTTGAGGTTCGGCATTCGGATATCGAGTAAAATTAGGTCGGGACGAGCCGATCGCGCAATTTGCAGTCCTCTGGCTCCTTTTTTAGCCACGAGGACTCGGAAATTAGCCCCTTCCAGGCAACTCATAAGAGCTTGCAGGTTACTAATCTCGTCGTCCACAATTAAGATGACTCCGGAGTTGCCCGTTCCAACACTCATATTTTTGACCGAATGCTCTGCGCTGATAGGTGGAGTTAGCTGAGTCTAGCATTTTAAATGGCAAAAATGTCCGCGATCGCGCTCCTGTCTTTTGGACAATCGGGCATATTTTCTCATATATTATGCTTAGGCTAGCATAGTTTTTCGTAAATTCACTTAACTTTATCGGGGACTTTCAACGGAAGATTGCAAAAACCGAATTTTTCCCTATGGAGTCCCTAGCTTCCACCCTGAACTGTCTAGTCTTATGATACTCGCAGTTTCTCTTAAACTGTCAAATGACTCAAAATTTTTAAGAGGATGCGATCGCCATTGGGTCAACTGGAAGTCGCAGGTAAAACTGCGTTCCCTCTCCCGGTTGCGAACGACACTGTAATTGTCCGCGATGGCGATCGACAACAATTGAGTAGCTAATGGATAGACCAATGGCGCTTCGTTTATCGGTGGGTTGGGTGGCAAAAAAACGTTCCACCGTTCCGCTTTCGAGGGAACCCAACCTCCCGCTGCCATTGTCTTCAATCCAGACTTCGACCCATTGGGAGCCATTGCCAATGGCGCGCGTGGCGATCGCGATCGCGGGTGCGAAGTCGATTTTAGCTTCGATTTTTTCCTCAAGGGAGTCGATGGCATTGACCAATAGCGTCAAAAACACTTGATTGAGTTGTCCGGCATAGCAATTAACGAGTGGGAGTTCGCCATAGTTGCGTCGCAGTAAAACGGGGGGAAGATTTTTCTGAGCTTGGAGGCGATTTTGCAAAACGGATAGCGTACTTTCTATCCCCTTATGCAAGTCCGCTTGCTGCATTTGAGCGCTATCAATACGTGCAAAGTAACTCATCGATGAAATAATATCTTCCACTCGATTCGCTCCCGTTTCCATTGACGCGATCGCCTTGGGAAAGTCTTCAATCAAAAAATCGAGATCGTATTCTTCAATGATTCTTTTTATTTCGGGGTAGGGCTGAGGATAATATTGGACATAAAGTTGAATAATTTCTAATAATTTTTGACTGTATTCAGCAACGTAATTGATATTAGCATAAATAAAATTAATAGGATTATTGATTTCATAAGCAACTCCTGCTGCAAGTTGACCCAAACTCGACATTCTCTCAGCTTGTACAAGTTGCAATTGTGTTTGCTGAAGTTCGCTCAATGCCGTTTCCAGTTTTTGATTCTTTTGTTGTAATTGTTGCTGAAGCGAACGAATTTCAAGTTGATGGTTAATGCGCGCGAGAACTTCTTCAACTTGAAACGGCTTTGTAATATAGTCCGCTCCCCCCACTTCAAACCCTTTCACTTTATCTTGAGTTCGATTCAAAGCACTCAAAAAAATGACGGGAATTTCTGCCGTATCTGAATTGTGCTTTAACTGCTGACAAACGTCATAGCCTCCCAACTCGGGCATGAGAATATCCAAGAGAATCAAATCGGGCGGCTCGACTTGTATGGCTTTGAGCGCCGTCTTGCCGTCAATGGCTTGTCTCACTCCGTAACCGCTCGATTCAAGTATGGTTGACAATACGCGCAGGTTGTTCGGTTCGTCATCAACCACAAGGATATCGCTGGGTGGCGCGACTTCTAAAGGCTTCGATACAAAATTCATAGACAAAATTGAATAGGCTTAACCTCAAGTTGGCATTCACCCTCGTAGATGCACGGAACCTCGAGTATAGCGGAATAAATAAGACAATTTATGGGTTTTCATTGTATCTTAAAGAAATTTGAACCCAAAAAATTGCTGAGGTTCGCCTTGCCCGCCGCACTCGAAGCGAAAAATGCCGAGACTGCGCTTTTCTAACTTTACAGTAGAAAGACGAAGGACTCATGAAAAATGACTCATCCCTTTGTCATGGCGGCAATGGCGTTAAAGCGATAGTCTGTTGCTAGCGCCGTCAACTCTTGTTTAAAAGCTGAGTAATCCTCGGGAATAGCAGCTAGCAATTGTAAAACGGCTTTAGAATTACAAGCCGTCGCCGCCTCGTGAAGTTCCTCGTGCCATCCTTCGGGCATCGCCTCCAGTGCGTCGTCTCTCGAAGTCGCCGAAGCGCGACAAGGTTGAGGTTCTTGGCAAGTTTCATAAATATATTGTACGCCTGTATAATGAGCGATCTTTTCGAGCAACGCTTGGGCTTGAAAGGGTTTGCGGAGATAGTCGTCGCAACCCGCCGCCAGCACCAGTTGTCGCTCTTCGTCAAAGGCGCTGGCAGTCAGGGCAATAATCGGAGTCGCTTGTCCTTGGAGGGTTGCCTTAATCTGTTGAATGGCTGCGTAACCATTCATCACTGGCATCCGCAAATCCATCAAAATAAGCTGGGGTTTGTGCTTTTCCCACATTTCAATTCCCTCGCGACCGTTGGTGGCTTCGAGTAGACTAAATCCTAAAGGCGAGAGCAGTTGCGATAAGAGCTGGCGATTTTCCCAGCGATCCTCGACAACGAGAATACGAAATTCGGCTTGTTCCGACGCTAGGCCAACGATACACTTTTGAGGCAGAGTTGGGGACGCGATGTCCAAGCTCCCTAACTCGATGGGAACCGAACAACAAGCAGTGGTTCCCGAACCGACGACACTTTCGATGTGAATTTGACCTCCCATTAATTCGATAAAGTGCTTGCTAATGGTCAATCCAAGTCCCGTTCCTTCTTCTTGGGCAATTCGTCCGGCTTCGCTTTGAGTGAAGGCTTCAAATAAGCATTCTAATTCTTCTGGGGCAATGCCGCGCCCGGTGTCTTTCACCTCGAAATTAATTAGTCCTTGGTCATTAGTCATTAGTCCTTGGTCATTGGTTATTAGTCCTTGGTCATTGGTTATTAGTCCTTGGTCATTAGCAATTCTCTCTCTCTCGCTGCCTTCTAACGAAACCCACAATGTTACGCTTCCGGTTTCAGTAAATTTAATCGCATTTCCCAATAAATTAATGAGAATTTGATGGAGTTTCTGGCGATCGCAACGAATCTGTTGGGGAACGTCGGGGTCGATGATAAACTTGAAGTCTAAGCCTTTAGCGTAGGCTTTGAGCTGGAGCATTTGCTCGAGGGTGTTGAGAAGATTGTAGAGGTCGAAGTTGGTGGGGTTAAGGTCGATACGACCAGCCTCGATTTTGGACATATCGAGAATGTCGTTAATCAACCCCAAGAGGTGTTCGCCGCTGCTGGCGATAATTGTCAGTTGTTGGTGTTGGGTTTCGGTGAGGTGGCTGTCGCGCAGAAGGATTTGTGCGAACCCGAGAATGGCGTTCATGGGCGTGCGCAGTTCGTGGGTCATTTTCGCCAGGAAGTCGCTTTTGGAGCGGTTGGCGGCTTCGGCGTTGGTGCGGGCGCATTCAAGTTCGGCGTTGGAGTCGAGGAGTTGTTGGTTGAGTTGTTTGAGTTCGGTTTCGGCGCGTTTGCGATCGCTGATATCTTCAAATACGGAGAGATGTCCGAATTGGCGATCGCGATGTTGGACGGGGACGTGGAGGCGACGCAAAATTCGACTGTCTTTGAGCTGAATTTCGTCTTCAACGGTAGAAATCAACTCGCAAGTGGCGAATTTCCCTTCGCCATCCGATCGCATTTGCGCCTCGCAGCGTTCGATAACTTCGCGATGGGAAAGATTTTCTTTTTTACGTCCCTCGATTTGCCAAAGGCGGCGGAATTGTTTGTTATAAAATAAAATACGATCGCGCTGATAGTCGGCGACGTAAAGGCCCAAGGGTAACACTTGATTGATGGCGAGTAGCAACGCTTCGTTACGCCGCAGGTCTTCTTCAATGGCGAGGCGATCGCTGATATCGACCTGAACCCCTACAAAATGCGACACTTTACCTTCGCGGTCGAGTACGGGACTAATGCTCAGTTGGTTCCAAAAGGGACTACCATCTTTTCGATAATTTTGCAAGACCGCGCAACAATCTCTGCCATTGGCGATCGCCTCTCGCAACTCCGACAGTCCCTTTTGTTCGTCACTATCGCCGCGCAAGAACCGGCAATTTCGCCCTACCACCTCCGCTTCGCTGTAACCGGTCAGTTGCTCGAAGCCCGAGTTGACGTAGACAATGGGGTTATCGGGAGCATTGGGATCGGTGACGAGGATGCCGCTTTTGGAGGCATCGATGGCGCGTTCGAGGATGCGCAACCGTTCCTCAGCTTGTTTGCGTTCGGTAATGTCGGTTGCGGTTCCCGTGGTTCCCACAATGGTTCCCGACTCGTCGCACACGGGGATCGCGTTGAATAATAATGCGATCGCGCGACCATCTTTAGCCCGATGAGCGGTTTCATACTGAAAGAGCGTTGAAATTTCTCCCGACATCAAACGCCCAAAAATCTCTGAATCGCGATCGCGCTGTTGGGGTAAAATTAATTCGTTAAAAGAACGACCGAGAAGTTCCTTGGGTTCGTAACCGTAAATTTGACGAACGGCGGGATTGACAAATGTGAATCGCCCTCCATTGTCCACCGACCAAACTAAATCTTGGGAAGAGTCCACCAAATTGCGAAATTTCGCCTCGCTCTCTTGTAACTGAAGTGTCCGTTCTCGCACTCGTTGTTCGAGAGTTTGATTGAGTCGTTCAAGTTGCAATTGGGCCTGCTTGCGTTCGGCGATAGAAATGCAAGAACCGATATACCCAATAAACTCCCCATTGCCATTAAAGCGAGGGATCGCCGTTTCGAGAATCCAACCATACTTGCCATCGTAGCGTTGCAGGCGATACTCGATCTCAAAGGGAAAGCGCGCTTCAAAACAAGTTACATAGGTCTCCCAGCAAAATTTCGCATCCTCTGGGTGTATACTCTCAAGCCAGCCGTTGCTTAATTCTTGGTCGAGGGTGCGTCCGGTAAACCTCAGCCAAGGTTGATTGACATAAGTTCGTTCTTTATTCACCGCCGACATCCAAATGAGAACCGGAGCATTGTCGGCAAAAGTGCGAAAGCGTTCTTCGCTTTCCCGCAGTTCTAATTCTACCTGTTTGCGAGCGGTGATGACCTCTGTAAACATAATCAAACCGCCAATTTCCCCAGTATATTTGTGCCAGGGACGGACTTCGTATCTCAACCATTCGGTGGTTCCGTCGGCGCGAACGAAGGAGTCTTCTTCGGATTTAATTACATCGCCTTCGAGAACCTGACGATGGGCTTTTTTCCACCGTTGGGGAATTTTTGGGAAAACTTCGTAGTGGGAACGACCGAGAATATTTTGCCCGGTGAGGTTGTAGTCCGAAAGCCAGCGCTGACTGACAGCAAGGTAGCACATTTGAGTGTCAAACATGGCGATGGCGTTGGGAACGTGCTTGATAAATAAGCTTAAAAGTTCTTGGCTTTCTCGCAGTTGAGTTTCGACTTGCTTTTGTTCGGTGATGTCGGTGGAAATGCCGCAGATGGCGTAAGAGCTGCCGGATTCGTCGCACAGGGGTGCTTTAATGGAAATGTAGCTGCGCCGTTCGCCGCTCGGAAGTTGTGCTTCCTCTTCAATTTTGAGAACCTTTCCGGTTTCGAGGGCGCGACCATCGTTAGCGACAAAACTTTCGGCAATGGGGGATGGAAAAAGGTCGCGATCGCGTTTTCCGAGAATGTCGGACTCGCACAAGTTGAAAATTTCTAAAAACTGTCGATTCACTAAAAGATAACGACCTTGACGATCTTTGAGATAGACAATAGATGCCGTATTTTCTAAAATCGCTCGAAAACGCTGCTCGCTTTCCCATAATGCCGCCGTTCTTTCGCGCACGCGCCGCTCCAATTCTTGATTGGATGCGACCTTGGACTGAGCGAAATACGTCAGCGCAATCAAAATTACCGCCGTGACAAACCCCACAACTAAAGCGGTTTCGGAGAGGTAGGAATGGAGTTGAGATAACCAAATCGGCGTGGGAATCACTTCGAGCTGCCACTGATTTCCGTATAAGTCGAGGCGCGATCGCTGAGTCCATTCTGGGGAGTTACTTTTTAAATCGCCTAAAATGGCTTTGGCCGTATTGGGAACGAATTGATAGATGAGCTGCGCGTTATCGTAAATTGCAATTTTATATTTCGATTGCTTAAATCCCACCTCGGTTAACAATAGATCGAGCAAACGTTCGCTCGAAAAAGTATTGAGGAGAAAACCGTCAAATTGACCGCCAGGAAACAGGGGAATGCCAACCCAAAATTGGTGCTGATTCTCACGACTGCTGAGGTCGATAACGGAACTCAGTTGGACTTTTTGGGAAGTGCGAGCTTTCTCTAGCATTTGCTGAAGTTGACCCCGAGTTTCGGTTCCCCATTGAAAGGATTGCACGTCGTTATTTCGTCGGGCTAAATTCCACCGCACATTGCCCCTCCCATCGAGCCATTGCAACCGCTCGAGGCTCCGATAGTCTTCTAAATAGGCAGTTGCATCGTTTTGCCACGCTGTTTGAGGCGTTCCTCGTTCGTACTCCCACCGTCGTCCCATGCGCTCCAGGGCTAAAATTCGACTCTTCGTACCTTTGGCGATCGCGACTCGTATGGCAATGGCATCGGCACGAGTTACCTGTTGAATTTGCTGGCGTTCGATCTGCTGGCATCGGTTCCACACTAAGAGGGTCGCTAGCGAGCAGAGGATTGCTAAAAGGAAGGGTAGCAGGTGAGACTTCGGGTTGATGCGAGGAAACGGGAACTTCATAAGTCGGAATTAGGAGTTACGCCCGCAGGAACGTTTGCGAAACGTCTGCACATCGAGTCGATGAGTCAGCATTTTTCCTAACTATTATGGCAATTTTGCGGAAAACCTGGTAGCAATTGTACTGAATTCATTATTTGTCATTCGTCATTTGCCCACTGCCCGATGTCCACTGCCCGATGTCCACTGCCCGATACCTACTGCCCACTGCCCACTGCCTACTGCCCGATACCTACTGCCCACTGCCCACTGCCCACTGCCCGATGCCCACTGCTCATTATCCATTGCGCAATTGGGCAGCGAGTTCGAGAAGTTGCGCCCACTGCTTTTGGGCTTTCTTCGCTGTCAAAGACAGAGCTTTAGCAATTTCGGCATCGCTTTGTTGAGCTTGCTTCATTTCAAACAGGTGCCGTTGGGTATCAGACAGTTGTCCCCAGAATACCTGCCACTGTTCGCTGTTGAGACCGAGTTTTTGGTCGAGATCGGCTCCTAGCCATTGATGAACGAGCTTCCAGTTGTCAGAAGCGCGGGCAAATTTCTCGACGTGATACTTAAAGCGCTGTTGTAAGTAGTCTCTTTGGCGGGGAGTGAGGTTCAGAATTTCATCAATTTCCGCAGCCGAACGGTCTTCGAGTTTGAGCGCGAGATAGTCGGCGCAGTCGTTGTGACCTTGGGTTTCGAGGTATTGCATCAGGGAGTTAACCACGCGATCGCGTCGCACATCTTCCCAAGGATCGGGGGTGTCTGCAACCATTTGAGTTCGCACTTGTTGCACGGTGGCGTTGCGGCTTTGCATTTCGGCTTCTTCGCCTCGACCGTATTCGGCTGCCTGTTCGATATCGATGGCGGTTTCTTTGGGTTGGCGACGGGAGAAGGTTTGCGCTCGCAAGACGATTAACTGTTGGTTGTAGCCGTTGGGAAGGTTGATGCGACGCTTGGCATACTGTTCGCTGAAAGCCATGTACTCGGCGAGTTCGATGCTGGTGCGGGGTTGGTAGTCGGCGGCAACTTCGTTTTCTTTGCGAAATGCTCTCAAGGACTCGACATAGAAGTCTTGCAAAAAGTCTTCGATCAGGGTGTAGCGAGCAGAGAAACCCAGTTGAGCCTTGGCTTGGGCGATATGGCGATAAACCATGACGCTAAGATTGGTGTGCAGTTCGACTCGTCCTTGTTTCGCGCCTTTCTGATAGTAGTACAGACATTTATTCAGGCGATGCCGTCCGAGATGGAGCGCGTGAGACTTAACTGCGCCGGAGCGTTGAATGCGATTGCTTTTGCGGCATACTCGTTCGACTTCTGTGGCGATGCGAGCGATAACCGATTGCACCGAGCGAGAATTGGAATTAATTTTGGCTTGCAGTTCTTCGAGCAAGACTTCTCGTACAAGAGCGAAAACCGTTTCTTCAATTGCTTCGCGATCGCAAGGAGCCGATTCGACAGAGGAGTGAGTGGAAGGTTGGTAAGTTTTGACGTTCATGGTAATGCCCCAGGTGGTGTAGATTGCGGGTTGTGGAGGGCGTTTGGGGAAAGAGTGTTGTTTCCCTCGCCTCCACAATTTCACTGTAGGCGGCACCGCTGAACTCATGGGAGCGAAATGTGTCACAACTGAAATCTTGCGTTATTTCCGGAATTTCAGTTGTGAGGGTTGGATGAGAAGAATTTGAGTCGAAACCCAAAGGGGGACTTGTTTTGAGCGACTTTAGTGTTGGGCATAGGACTTGAGGAGGTCAATCCGCGATCGCGGTCAATTGTCAAACTGGTATAGGCGAGTTGGTTCTTAACCTCTGTTGAAATTTGCAACTAATACCGGACTTATGGGTTTAAGGATTGCTCGGTTCCAAGTCTAACTCCCGAACTGCATCCCATCCCAGACCCCGGCGTACAACTGTGGGTTCCTCTTCGGTCAAATCTAAAATTGTCGAAACTTCCACGCCGGGCTCCGAACCGTCATCGATAATAATATCGACTGAAGATTCGAGAGCGTCGAAGAGTCGTTGTTTTTCTAAACCCAAGGTGGGAAAGTCTCCTTCTTCATCGGGAATATGAGCTGAAGTCGAAATTGCCGGATTGCCCAACGCCTCCAACAGGGTCGAGCAAAACAGGCGATCGGGAACTCGAATCCCTGTGGTCTTGCGCTTGGGAGCCATTACCAGTTTAGGCACTAATTTCGTCGCAGGCAACAGGAAGGTGTAAGGGCCGGGAATCAAACGCTTCATGATTTTATAGGCGCGATCGTTCACCCAAGCATACTCGGAAATATTGGAGAGCGACGAACAGAGGAACGTCAGCGGTTTATCGTTGGACAACTGCTTGAGCTGTCTGACCCGTTGGACGGCTGACTTTGCGTTTAAATCGCACCCAATGGCGTAAACTGTATCGGTGGGATAGAGCATTACTGCTCCTTTTTGAAGCGCTTTGGCAATTTGGGCGATTTTCCGCCCTTGGGGGTTTTCTGGATGAATGGTGTAAAAGGTTGCCATAATTCAGTTATTGGTCATTGGTCATTGGTAGGGGCGGGGTAACCCCGCCCGTACTGGTCATTGGTCGTTATTTATCGATCGCTGGTCATTAAACCCTTCTAACGAACCCCAAATTAAGCGCAGTGCCACTCTCGATTGCCGCTCAATTATTTGGAGATGTCTAGTTGCATCAATGGTGTAAAACGAAGGACAAAAGACAAATGACGAAGGATATATGACTAAAATTGCTTACCTAGATTGTCCGACGGGAATTGCGGGAGATATGTGCCTTGGCGCGCTCGTCGATGGGGGCGTTCCGTTAGATTACTTAATCGAGCAACTCAAAAAGTTGGGTCTCGACCAAGAGTATCAGCTCAATGCCCAAAAAGTCCACCGCAACGGTCAAACTGCCACTCAAATGTACGTAGGTGTTGTTGCCGAGCATACATTTGCTGAAAGTCATCATTCTTCCTCCACACATCAGGGCAGACATTTACCCGAAATCGAACGCCTTATCCAACAGGCGAATTTACCCGATCGCGCGGAACGCTGGAGTTTGCAAGTTTTTCGACAACTCGCTGCGGCGGAAGGGGCGGTTCACGGAATTGCCCCCGAACGGGTTCATTTTCATGAAGTCGGCGCTGTCGATGCCATTGTCGATATCGTCGGTACTTGTTTGGGGTTAGATTGGCTGGAAATCGAGCAGTTATACTGTTCTGCGTTGCCGACGGGGGGTGGAACAGTAACCGCCGCCCACGGACGCTTGCCCGTTCCCACTCCTGCGGTGTTGAAACTGTGGGAAATGCGGAAGGTTCCTATTTATAGTAACGGGATTTTGAAGGAATTGGTGACTCCGACAGGGGCCGCGATCGCAACAACTCTGGCGCGAGATTTCGGTTTTCCTCCTGCGTTTCAGCTCGAGCGTGTCGGGTTAGGTGCGGGTTCTCGGGATTTACCAATTCCTAATATTTTGCGCTTGTGGTTGGGCGTTATTGGATGGGAGGAAACCAGGAGAGAGGGAGACGGGGAGACGGAGAGACGGGGAGATGGGGAGATGGGGAGATGGGGAGATGGGGAGAGTTCTGGGGAGAATGAGCTAGAACAAGAAACCATCGCGATTTTGGAAACGCAAATTGACGATCTTAGTCCCCAAGCGATCGGCTATACTTTGGAAAGCCTTTTGAGTGTCGGTGCCTTGGATGTTTTTACTCAGGCGATCGCCATGAAAAAATCCCGTCCCGGCATCTTATTAACCGTCCTTTGTCATCCCCAAAAGGTTGCCGCTTGCGAAACCGTTCTCTGGCGAGAAACGACAACATTGGGCATTCGTCATCGCCACCAACAGCGAACAATCCTACCCCGAGAAATCCACACCGTAGAAACGCCCTATGGAACAGTGCGCGTTAAAGTAACTCGCCGCACATCCATCGCACCTGGAGGCGTTCTCAACGCTCAACCGGAGTACGACGACTGTGCCGAATTAGCAAGAACTCACAACAAACCTTGGCGCGAGATTCATCAACTTGCTCTACAGGCATGGGAGACAAATTGGAATCGGGAAATTGTATTAAACAGTTCATCTTTCTGAGGTAGAGTTGCCGCAACTACCATTACAGAAAATATCAAAAACTTGCGCCCATTATAATTAGACAACCCAAAATTGCAAATCATATCTCTAACTCAAATTATACTCCAAAAAGCGACTTCTCCTTAAACTTTTCTCCTGGAACAAGGGGGACTAAAGAGGGTGGAGGACTGAGGAAGGTGGAATCGTTCATTTATTGCTCGTCATCATCGCCATAACTTCTCGTACCGTCAGCGTAGGTATATTTCCAAAAGTTGGCAGAGAATCGGTATCCGAATAAACGCTAGGTAAACTATCGCCTTGCCAAACCCAAACCTGTTGGCGAATTATATCAATTAACCAAGCAAGTTGCGTTCCATTGCTAAGGCAGTGGAGAATCTTGTTCTGCAACTGTAAGGTACTTTGGTTGGGCGAGAGAATTTCAATTAACCAGTCCGGCGTGCCATTTAGCGGCCCATCTTCTTCAGGAAGCCGATCCGCCCGCACAACAGAAATATCGGGAACTGGCGAGTCGGGAGGAACGATACAGCGCCATTCTTGCACCGCTTCAAACTCTTCAGTACGATTATTGATATAATTAACCAAATTGCGTTGTAACCGCGAGTGAAACAAAGTTGGCATTGGTTTTTGTGTCGCGCGCCCGTTGACGAATTCCCAGGCAGGAGAAGCTTCTGTATTCGGTTGAGAGAGAAATTCGGACAGGGGAGTTGTTACAATTGATTTCATACCGAAACGATCTGCATGAGTCTTTGTATTTTAGCTTCTTTTACGCCTTTAATTTATTATGATACGCGAAGTTTCGATCGAAAACTATAAATCCATTGAAAAGTTGAAACTGAGTTTGGGTCGAATTAATATATTTATAGGCGAAAATGGTTGTGGAAAAACGAACATTCTGGAGGCGATCGCGTTGGCTGCTGCCGCCGCAAGTAATAAATTAGATAATGAGTTTTTAGTGTCGCGAGGAATTCGAGTCACGGAACCTCGATTGATGCGATCTGCCTTTGATTCTGAAAATAGCTTGCAGGAAATAAAGATTCAGGTAAATAGGGTACAGCAAATTGAAGAAAGGTTTAAATGCGTAATAAATAATGATAACGATCCGTACTCAAACTGGACTTATAGAAATGCTTTCAGTTTGCATGAAGAGTCCACAGAACTTTTAAGATGGTCAATTGAGAGCGATTTCCTAAATGTCACTAAAAACATCTCAGAAAAAGAGCTTCTTTGGGGTTCGTCGAATGTATTTCAAGCAGAGCAGAACTATCTATATAAAATAGGAAGATATTTTGATGATGTTGGCACTGATTTCAGGCTAAATAAAAAAGGTTTTGACTTTAAGCATTATTTGATTTTTTCTCCTCATTATTCAAGTTTAAGGCTTTTTGAAAAAGAAGGTCAAATTCAACCTTTAGGAATTAATGGAGAGGGATTATTTAAGCTTTTACAGGTGACGGCTCGTTCTAAAAGTAACGAGCTATCAGAGTTGCACAAAATCAAGAAAAAAATGAAATTGATCGATTGGTTTGAAGATTTTGATATTCCTCAAGATTTATATGCTACAGAAAAGCGCCTCAAAATCAAAGACCGATATTTAAACGAAGAGCTAGCATATTTTGACCAAAGAAGTTCTAACGAGGGATTTTTATTTTTACTCTTTTACTTTGCGCTATTCGTAAGCGAAAAAACTCCGAATTTTTTTGCAGTCGATAATATCGATGCTTCGCTGAATCCCAGATTAGGTCGCCGCTTGATTCAAGAGTTGGTCGAACTTGCAGAAGAATACGAAAAACAAGCGATTCTCACAACTCACAATCCTGCAATTTTAGATGGATTAAACTTGGAAGACGACGAACAACGATTATTTGTTATTTATCGAAATAAGCTGGGACATACTAAAGCGAGACGGATTTTTAATCCAGAACCTCTCGAAGGACAAAAATCCGTAAAGCTATCAGAAGCATTTTTGAGAGGATATATTGGAGGACTTCCTAAGAATTTTTGACAATGACTACTTTTGGCTTAGTTACCGAGGGATTAACCGACCAAATTGTTATCGAGAACATTTTAACTGGATACTTTGCGAATCCCGATCTCGTTATCAACCCCCTTCAACCGGAAAGAGATAAAGACGATGACAATAAGTCTTCAAATTACGGAGGATGGACGCAGGTCTTTTCTTACTGCCGATCGCAAGATTTCAAAGAAGCATTTCAATTTAACGATTATGCGATCGTTCATATGGACACAGATGTGTCTGAAGAGAAGGGTTTTGATATCTCTCACCAGGATGAGAATGGCGAATTGAGTCCAGAACAGTTGATTGTGAAAGTTATCGAAAAATTTAGAAATATAATTGGTTCCGAATTTCACGACCGGTATTGCGATAAGATTATTTACGCCATTTCGGTTCATTCAATTGAATGCTGGTTATTGCCTCTTTACTATACGGATAATAGAAAAGCGAAATTTAAAAACTGTTTGGATACTTTAAACCAAGGATTGAGAAAAAAAGAAGGTTTTACAATAGATGCTGATGCTAAAAATCCAGATTATTACAGACAAATTTCAAGAAATTATTGCAAAAGCAAGATTTTCAAGAAGTATTACCTAGAAAATCCGAGTTTTAAAAGCTTTATAAAGCAACTCGACAACAGAAATATTATTATTGAAGAATAATTTTCAAGGCTTGCACGGCAACTCTCTAGTAAAGGTGTGTTACGCTGCGCTAACACACCCTACGAATAACTACAAATAACTTCTGTTTTTGGCGTTTTTTTGTAAAATATACTATAACTCTACCACTTATGACAAACAACTGGCAACAAGTTAAAGAAGTCTTCCAAAGAATCTGGGGATACTCGGAATTCCGTCCTCCCCAAGGCGAAATTATCCGCACGCTTTTAGAGGGAAAAGATGCACTCATCGTTCTGCCAACGGGAGGGGGAAAATCGATTTGCTTTCAGCTTCCCGCGCTGCTACAAACCGGACTGACACTCGTTATTTCGCCCTTAGTGGCGCTGATGGAAAATCAAGTGCAAGAATTGCGCGATCGCGACCTTCCTGCTGCCCTTTTACACAACGAAGTTCCGAAATTTCAGCGCAAACAAACCCTCCAAGCCATCGAACGTCAAACCCTTCGCCTCCTCTACCTTTCTCCCGAAACATTATTAAGTCCTCTGGTGTGGGAAAGAATTGCGAAACCCGATCTTCAAATCAACGGTTTAATCCTCGATGAAGCCCACTGTTTGGTACAATGGGGAGAGACATTTCGTCCCGCCTATCGACGTTTGGGGGCAGTGCGTCCGGCCTTACTTCAACATAAACCCAAAGGCAGCAAAATCGCGATCGCTGCCTTCACCGCCACCGCCGATCCCCACGCCCAAACTCTCCTTCGCAAAACCCTACAACTCCAAAGGCCCCAACAGTTCCTCATCAATCCCTATCGCAATAACCTCAACCTCAAGGTAAAAACGATTTGGACCCCGCGCGGCAGGCGACAAGAGATGTTAAAATTTATCAAAACCAAGGAAAATCGAGCGGGTTTAGTTTACGTTCGTTCTCGTCGAGATAGCGAAGAACTCGCAGACAAATTTACCGTTTCAGGCTATCAAACCGCAGCTTACCACGCCGGATTAGGCGCGCAGGAACGTCGGGAAATTGAAAACAATTGGTTAAGCGGCAAAACACAATTTGTCGTTTGTACTTGCGCCTTTGGCATGGGAATTAACAAACCTGACGTTCGCTGGATTGTCCATTTTCAAGCGCCTTGTTTATTGTCAGAATATATTCAAGAAGTGGGACGCGGCGGACGAGATGGAAAGCCAGCCGATGCTCTAACTTTAGTCAGCGAACCAACAGGTTTTCTCAATCCCGAAGATAAGCAGCGCAATCAATTTTTCAGCGAACAATTAGAGAAACAGTATCAAAAAGCACAGCAAATTGCCAAAAACTTGCCCTCTCGCGGCGAAGTGGCAGCGATCGCGCGAGAATTCCGCGCAGGGGAAACCGCCTTAGCTATTCTTCACAGCGCCGGTGGAGTCACATGGGAAGATCCGTTTCATTATCGCCGGTCTGCCAACCAATCGGCAGGGAAGTGGCAAGAATTGCGCGATCGCCAAAAACAAGCTCAAACCCAAATGCAACAGTATTTGACAACAAAACGGTGTCGCTGGCAAGTTCTCCTCGAAGCCTTTGGATTTATGCGAGATGCGGCTGGATTGCGTTGCGATCGCTGCGATAATTGTTTGCGATCGCGCAGTTGAAGAACGCACTCCCGATCCTCCTGGCGGGACTTATACCAATTCCCCGAACTTCGACTACAGATGCCGCTTTCGGAGATGGGGAGATGGGGAGATGGGGGGATGGGGAGATGGGGAGATGGGGAGATGGGGAGATGGGGAGATGGGGAG
>JAXHVQ010000052.1:0-37290 GCA_034189065.1 Cyanobacteriota bacterium | reverse complement strand
ATTCATTATTCATTATTCATTATTCATTATTCATTATTCATTATTCATTATTCATTATTCATTGTGAACGTCCAATCTCCCGTTGAAACTCCAAACCGGCTTCCACAGTGTCCGCCATTAACAAACACCGAGTCAATAGGTCGATATCCAGTTCTGGCAGAACCTCCGACCGATAGATTTGTTTGTAGCCAGATTTGCGCAAATGATAAAGACTGAATAAACCATCTTCCCAAAACCAAACTTCAGGAACTCCCAATGCTTTGTAACGCGACAGTTTACTTTCATTTCCGCTCGTAAAAACAACCTCAATTGAGAGATCGGGAGGCGATTGTTCTGTTCTATTTCTGCCGATAAAGTAGGACTCGTCGGCTTGTGCGGAGGCTACGCCTTCTCGTTCTTGGGTAAAACTTCCGGTTGGCGCAAAGGGAATCCTTTTTTCTAAACAAAATATAAACAGCAACGCGGAAATCGTGCGGCTAAAGAATTCGTGGTCTTGGGAAACAGCCAAAATTTCTAATTCACCCTCGTAGTAAAACAATCTAATAGCAGTGGAGTCGGCAAATCCACTTTCGATGAATTTGAATTGTTCCCAGCTAATGCCAGAATGAACGAGTCGTTGGTCTTTAAGCTTATTTAGGGTTTGAGTCATGGTTCCGTAACGAGTCAAAAAAAGCAGAACGTTTCCTCGGTTCGGTCGCCTGCGTCAGCCTGTTTAATCGAGATATTCGGGCCTTTGAGTTGCGATCGCGCCGTATAATAGACATTCTATAAAAATTACCGATTAATGCACTTTTAAGATGAAAACCGACGCGATCGCGGGATGCTTATTAGGAACGGCTGTCGGCGATGCAATGGGACTTCCCTACGAAGGATTATCTCCGAGAAGATTGCGCAAATTCGCTCCTCGCATCGATCGCCATCGCTTTCTGTTTAACAAAGGAATGGTGTCTGACGATACGGAACAGACTTGCATGGTCGCGCAAGCTATCCTTGTTGCCGGGGGAGACGGGGAAAAATTTGCGATCGCGCTGGCTTGGAGATTGCGCTTTTGGCTGTTAGGGCTACCCGCAGGCATTGGCAAGGGGACGCTACAAGCTTGTCTCAAACTATGGCTGGGTTTCCCCTACGACGACAGCGGTGTCTTTTCGGCGGGCAATGGAGCAGCAATGAGATGTGCTATTCTGGGTGTCTGCTATGGGGAAAACTTGTCCAAACTGCGCGCTTTTGTCAGACGTTGCACTCGTCTCACCCACAGCGATCCAAAAGCGGAATGGGGAGCCTTAGCAGTGGCAATTGCCGCTTACCTCGCCTCCACTCAATCCGAGATTCAACCCGAACAATACTTGACAACGCTATCGGCAAGTTTGGAACCGGAAGCGAAAGAATTTCTAGATTTAATCGAGTCTGCAACTCAAAGCGCTTCGCAAAACGAAACTGGGGAAATTTTTGCGATGAATTTGGGCGCGCGTCGAGGCATTAGCGGCTACGTTTATCGTACTGTTCCGACTGCGATTCAAGTCTGGTTGCGGCATCAACGAGATTTTGGTGGCGGAATCTCAGAAATCGTCCAACTCGGTGGCGATACCGATACCACCGCCGCCATTTTGGGGGGAATTATTGGCGCGTCGGCGGGCAAACAGGGCATTCCTCAACAATGGTTGGATAATCTTTGGGAATTTCCTCGAACGGTGGAATGGATGGAAAAATTAGGACAACGACTCGCTGAGGCGATCGCGTTGCGTTCTGCAAAACCCGCTCTACACTTGCCTCTCCCCGGATTGGTGTTGCGAAATCTTCTGTTCTTAATGGTTGTTCTATTGCATGGTTTTCGCCGCTTGTTTCCGCCGTATTGAGCGAGATCGCTAATTTCGCCTCGAATGTAACAAAATGCAAAGTATAATAATCTTCAGACCGCACGTACACTCAGTAAATAAAATCCTTAGATGCGAGTAGCGATCGCCGGAGCAGGCTTGGCAGGTTTATCCTGCGCAAAATATCTCACCGATGCGGGGCATAGGCCCATTGTCTTTGAAAGTCGAGATGTCCTCGGCGGTTTAGTCGCCGCATGGAAGGACCAAGAGGGAGACTGGTATGAAACCGGGCTCCACATTTTCTTTGGAGCTTACCCCAATATGCTCCAATTGTTTAAGGAATTGGGCATTGAAGACCGCCTCCAGTGGAAAGAACACTCGATGATCTTCAATCAACCCAGTAACCCGGGAACTTACTCTCGTTTCGACTTTCCCGACATCCCCGCCCCAGCAAACGGCGTTTTTGCCATTTTGCGCAACAACGATATGCTGACTTGGGCTGAAAAAATTCGTTTCGGCTTGGGCTTAATTCCAGCAATGGTTCAAGGACAGTCCTATGTCGAGGCAATGGATAAATATTCCTGGTCGGAGTGGATGAAACGACAAAACATTCCGCCCCGGGTTGAAAAGGAAGTGTTTGTGGCAATGTCCAAGGCACTGAACTTTATCAATCCCGATGAAATTTCGGCAACGATTCTTCTGACAGCGCTTAACCGCTTTTTGCAGGAAAAAAATGGCTCAAAAATGGCGTTTTTGGACGGTTCGCCCACCGAACGTCTTTGTCAGCCATTAGTTGATTACATTACAGAGCGCGGAGGAGAAGTGCATCTCAATGCACCCCTTAAAGAAATTTTGCTCGAAGAAGACGGTTCCGTGAGAGGCTTCCTCATGCGGGGATTAAAAGGCGCAGAGGATTATCTTATCGAAGCCGATACTTACGTTTCGGCGCTTTCGGTCGATGCGCTCAAACTCCTCATTCCCCAAGCTTGGCGCGAAAGGCAATTTTTCGAGCAGCTTAAAGAATTAGAAGGCGTTCCCGTTATTAATTTACATCTTTGGTTCGACCGCAAGCTCACCGACATCGACCACCTGCTCTTTTCGCGATCGCCTCTTCTCAGCGTCTACGCGGATATGAGCAATACTTGTCGCGAGTATGCCAATAGCGATCGCTCCATGCTCGAGTTGGTTCTCGCCCCTGCCAAAGACTGGATTGCCAAATCTGACGACGAAATTATCGCAGCAACAATGGTAGAGTTGAAAAAACTCTTTCCCCAACACTTTGGCGAGGAGAATCCGGCAAAACTACTGAAATCCCACGTTATCAAAACACCTCGCTCCGTCTACAAGGCCACGCCGGGACGCGAAGCCTATCGCCCCCCGCAAAAAACCCCCATTCCCAACTTCTATCTCAGTGGAAGCTATACCCGCCAACGCTACCTGGGAAGTATGGAAGGAGCCGTGCTATCGGGCAAACTCGCCGCGCGCGCGATCGCCGAGCGCTCGAAGGGGGAGATCGGCGAGGGCCCCTCACAGACGCGGGAGATAACTCAAAGCAGTTCCCCCACAACCCACGGGCAACAAACCGGTAAAACCCCCGTTCCCAGCGGCGGGAAAACCCCAGCCTAAAGCCTTGTGCGAGCGAGAGTCTTACTCGGTTAATTCGCCGTTATTCCCAAAAATTGTAATCAAATGAGACAATTTTATTTGGCTAACGGCGATCGCTAGAGATACGGACAGTATCGTTCAACTCCAGTAGACCCCTTATAGCCTGCGATGGATGCTGCAACTGTCTAAAACCGAACGTATGAGCATTTTAGCCTCCAAAGAAGAGGCTTACGAACATTGCCGCCAAATTACGGCAAAATACTCCAAAACGTTTTATCTCGGCACGCTGTTAATGCCGGAAGAAAAACGTCGCGCGATTTGGGCGATTTACAACTGGTGTCGGCGAACCGACGAACTGGTAGACGGCCCAGAAGCGTCTTTTACGACCCCAGAAACCCTAGATTCCTGGGAAGAACAGCTCGAGTCCGTCTTTGCCGGACATCCCCTAGATGCGCCCGATCTTGCGCTGTTGGATACCATCGAGCGCTATCCTATCGACATTCAACCCTTTCGGGACATGATCGCCGGACAGCGAATGGACTTGTATCGCAGTCGCTACGAAACCTTTGAGGAACTGAAGTTGTACTGCTATCGCGTTGCGGGGACAGTGGGGTTAATGACCAGTCCCGTGCTCGGGTTTGACCAACGCAATCGCACCGCACCGTGGCATCGACAGCAAGAAACCCACAAGCCAACCGAAGAAGCGATCGCCTTGGGAATTGCCAACCAGTTGACCAATATTCTCCGCGATGTTGGCGAAGATGCCCAACGGGGACGGGTTTATCTTCCCCTCGAAGATTTAGCCCTATTTAACTACACCGAAGAAGAATTATTCAAAGGAGTAGTAGACGAACGCTGGCGCGAACTAATGCGTTTTGAAATTCAACGGGCGCGTAAGTTTTATGGCGCAGCTGAACGGGGAATTCGCTCACTCTCTCCCAACGCGCGTTGGCCGGTTTGGGCGGCGTTGATGCTCTATCAAGGCATACTGAATGTTATCGAGCGCAATGACTATAACGTATTCGACCGGCGTGCTTTCGTTCCCAAGCCCGAAAAGATGCTTTATCTTCCCGTGGCTTGGTTGAGAGCGCAAGTTTTGTGATGTTAGGCATGGGGCAAATGGGCATAGGGCAAATGGGCAGATGGGCAGATGGGCAGATAGGCAGTGGGGATTTAAAATCTAGAATCTCAGACCCTAAGACCTAAAACCTTCATATAGAGTATGGGGCTGAAAACAACCGATTGCTGTCTATTGCTTGCTAATTATAGCGATTTTCGACTTCATGAAGTACGGCACCGAGGGAGTGAAACCGATGGCGCAGTCAGGAAAACCAAAAAGCTGATAGCTGAAGTGCTGAGTGCTGACCGCTATAATATCGCTCAAAGGAATGATGAGTTTTAAAATAGAAAATGCAAAGCTAAAAGGAGTAAAAACGATGAAGTAATTGGGAATTAAAATAAAATCATGGTGGCGACACTCGACGATGCCAAACGAACTGCGCTAGCCGAAAAGTTGGCTTCGATGAAATCAATTCAAGAACTGCTTATTGCCAACGAACAAAAACTGCTTGGGGAAAGCGACGACCCTGAAATCCGCGATCGCCTCCAAAAAATGCTGGAAGACGACCGCAAGAACTTGGGAATTATCGAAACCGCCATCGTTCAGTACGGTGTCCGAGCCGAACCCAAGGAAAAAGTGCAGAGAATGACCGACCAATTGGGCGAAATGATGCAAGGTTCGGACTTAAGTTTATACGAAAAAGTCGCCCAACACGAATTGCTCAAACACGGACAAGTGATGTCGGGGTTGCTCGTCCACAAAGTCGCTCAAGTCATTGGCGCTGACGTAGAAATCGCGATCGCGCCCCTCAATGCTGTCAACTTTGAAAACCGCGCCCACCAAGAGCAACTCAAAGCGATTATTGAAGTGGTCGGAACGCGCGAACTGACCGGTCAAGACCCAGACCAAGGCATTTGGGCCAAGGTACAAGACGCAGTAGCAGCCTTAAGCGGCGTAGTTGGCAGTGCCGTCACCCAAGGATCCGATCGCGACGATATGGTTGTCCAAGAAGTCTTTGCCCTCGATCGCCAAAAAGCCAACACCTTAATGAAGGATATCGAAAAGAGCGACAACCCCCCAAAAATCCAAGAGTATTTCGGGCAACTCTACAAAGACTTCAAGGTCCAGACCGAAGCCAAACAGCAAGTCATTTATCCTCGCGTCCGTCCCTTCTACAGCGAAAGCGACACTCAAAAACTGCTAAGCCAACAAGGGCAACTGAAAGTCATCCTCGACGAAATGAAAGTCCTCAGTCCGACCTTACCGGCGTTTAAAGAGCGACTCGCACAGGTTAAGGGGATGATGGATGAGTATACCCGTCACGAAGAAAGCACAATGTTTGTTGCGATCGCCAATAACCTCAATTCGCAACAACAACAACAGTTGGCAACAGAGTTTAAAGAGGCGAAAAAGCAACTTCAACTGAAACTGCAATCTGAAAGTTAGTTCTGCCGCGCAGCGCCAAGGCAGAAAAGAAGGAGCTAAGTGCTTAAGTGCCGAAGAAAGTCAAGGCAGAAGATTCTGCCTTTTTTCTTTGTTATACCAGATTCATCAAATTTTGCTACGATCCCCTCTCCCCATCTCCTTGTGCAGCCAATCAGCACGAAAACGGTATTAGGTTCTTCCTCCCAGGAGATATTGTAGCAATTCCCACTAGAATAAAAGAATTACGAACGTCGAATTAAAAATTATTGAGTTTCCCCTGACTGTGACTCAAAACCGTCCTCGCTCAAAAAAACCGACTCGTGCTTGGTCGAAAGAACTCAGCGAGTTGGTTAGTGGCGCTTCAGGGGGATTTCTGTTGGGCATCCCGCTGCTGTATACGATGGAAGTGTGGTTTATCGGCTCTCACGTGCGACCGCCGCGACTGTTAGGCATCCTGGGTGCAACTTACGCAATTGTATTTCTGCTTAACCGCGTCGAAGGATTTCGCGATAGCCATCGAGAGGGATGGCTGGATGCAGCAGCAGAAAGCGTAGAAGCATTGGCAATTGGCATCGTTTGTGCGGCAGGGATGTTAGTCGTTCTCCAAAAAATTACGCTCCAAACCTCGTTCAATGAAGCATTGGGAAAGATTGTTTTTGAGAGCGTACCCTTTGCTCTCGGTGTTGCTCTATCGCGGTCGATTTTGAGTGGCGATCGCTGGTCGTCGAGCAATTCAATATCTGAAAGAGACAAAAGCTCCAAACGTCAGGGACTTCGACAGGAGACGCTAGCCGATATGAGTGCAACCTCCATTGGCGCGACGATTATTGCGTTTAATATTGCCCCCACTGACGAAGTACCAATGCTAGCGGCAGCCGCATCGCCCCCCTGGTTGTTAGCCATTATTGCAGTTTCCCTCCTCGTTTCCTACGGCATTGTTTTTGTATCGGGATTTACCAATCAAAAAAAGCGTCGCCAGCAACGAGGGTTATTTCAAGATCCTTTGAGCGAAACCGTTTTTTCCTATCTCGTTTCCCTGGGTGCGTCGGCCTTAATGCTGTGGTTCTTCCAACAGTTGTCTTGGGGCGATCCGTGGGAGTTGTGGCTGCGCTACACTTTGATTTTGGGACTCCCCGCAACAACAGGCGGCGCAGCAGGACGGTTGGCGGTATGAGTGCAAGTTCTGAGAAAACTCGAAAGGCTAAATCGCGATCGCCAGCCGAATGGGTCAGTTTTGGCATCTCGCTGGCGATTTTAGCGGGAATGGTTGGTTTGGTTATTTATCGCTGGTTCGCGACGGAGACGCAACCCCCCGTCCTGAACGTGAAAACCGGCCCTGAAATTCGTCAAGTTGAAGGACAGTTTTATGTGCCGTTTGCGATCGCGAATACGGGAGGCGATACGGTGGAAGTGGTCGAAATTACCGCTCAACTCGTCGTCAAAGGTAAAGTTGAAGAAGAAGGCTCCCAGACGATTGATTTTTTATCGGGGGGAGAAGTCGAGTCGGGCGCATTTATTTTTAGCCGCGATCCCCAACAGGGAAAATTAATCGTTCGCGCCACGGGTTATAATTTGCCTTAGTCGTTTGAGGGCGTTGGGCAATTGACCGCCTGCGATCGCCTAATTTTCTTCCCATAACCGCTCTAACTGAGCGCGCCAAGCGGCGATGAATTGTTCCCGTTCTTGGGGCTCCTGTTGGAGGCTACCCAGCATTCCTTCAGCATAAAATCGCTCGATATTTTGGAGGGTGGCTTGTAGCGTTTGTCCTTGCTGTTTGGACGCGCGGACGATTTGGCGCAGTCGGTCTTCAATGAGTTGATTGAAGAAAGGAGATAATCCCTTGGTCTGGAGATCGGCTAAACGCGCGATCGCTGCCTCAAAATCCGCCCGTGTCAAACTGGCAAAGCTATGTTGAAACACGCCCCAGACCACCTGTTGGCTGACCGCATAGCGCGCCTCCTGAGTTAGATCGAAGTTTGCCTCGAGAATTTGAGCGAGATAGGGTTGAGCTTCCATAAAAGGCGCGATCGCAACCAACAGACGCAACCACGAACCGTCTTCCGAGAGGATCGCCAACAGTCTCAGGGGCGGTTTTTCCACTTGCCAAGCATCTGCACTCGGCTTTTCTACGGCAGCTTCGGGAAACAAAGCAGTCAAAATGGGCGAGATCTCGTCGGGAGTCATGAAAAGCTAGTTAAGTCAGAGTATTTAAATGTATCTTCGCCCAAATTGTAACCAAAAAACAAAAACCCCCAACATGACGTTAGGGGAGACAATTATCATAGAGAGCGAGAAACTAGGGAAGCCATTCGAGAACCGCTTCCTCTTTAGTATTCGTATGGCGAGAGGGCGTTTCCCGGACAAACTTCATATGAATCGAACGAGTTTGCTCGCCATCAGCCGCCACTGCCATAATCGGATAGTCGATTAAACCGTCTTGGAACGACATTTGGAAGCGGAACGTTCCATCGGGATTGAGTTTAATCGGTCGTCCGCCAATGGTGACGTTGGCATCGGGTTCGGTTGCGCCGTAGACGATTAATTCAGCATCGGCAACTAACCAGAATTTGCGCGGACGAACCGGCGGCGCGGAAGCGGAAAAACCCGCACCCGACATTGTGAGACCGGCACCCGACATTGTAAGACCGGCACCCGACATCGTTAACGCTGAGGTTGACTGCATCCCCATTCCCGAACCCGATGCGAGGACGTAGGAACTGACTGCCGAACCGGGAACCTGCTGCATAGAACCGAATAGCGAACCGGCGACGCGCTGCGCTTCGGCAGATTCTGCCATGCCGAAGATTTCGTCGTAGATGGCGTTGCCCGTTTCCGCACTGCTAGCGGAGTCGGAGGTAGCGCCAGCTTTTTGGCTGGGAGGAACGAGTTGGTAAAGCGTTTTTCCTTTGAGGTCTTCGTCCCAGTTAACCGTCATGAAGACATCTTCAACCCAGTCTGAGGGGTAGACGGGAGGAATGCGGACGGGGGTCGATCGCGCGAGAACTAACCAACGCCCGTCGAAACAGCGATAGCCGATGTCTACAATATAGTCGCGATCGCTGACCGGAACGGGCAAGTACCATTCCCGCGCCAGTTCGTCGCAGGGATATTCCTGTACGCTGTGGGGCGCTTGGTGGTTCAAATTCACGTCGGTTGAGTCGTACACGCGCAGGGCGAGTTGTTGTCCTCCTTGACGGCGCAACTCTTCTTTGTGGTCGCTGGGGATGTCCCAATAGGTGTAGGCCCACTGGGGATCGCGCGGCATCATGACGATTCGGCTTTGGCCGTAGCCTCCTGGCAAGTCGTCTAACCCTTCATCGACGGATGCGAGAGTTCCCCCTGTTGGATCGTCTTGGCCGAGTTCAAATTTGGATGCTTCCACTGTTTCTTTTACCTCTACGGAACGCGATGGACTGGAAGAGAATCTTTCGTTTTCGATAGCTTTAATGGCAGCCAGGAGTTGCGACTTCCGCATCCGGCTGTAGCGAGAGACATTGTATTTACTCGCGACTTTACGGAGTTGCCGTAAGGTCATTTCTTCTAACGGTTGGCGTTCTTGTGCCATGACGGTGTAAATCCGGTTTAACTAAACGGCAATTTGACACTTTCTACGAGTTCCGCGCGAATACCCGAAACCAGCGATGGCGATTCGACGGCGCGATCGCGATCGCGCGAAATCTCGAAAGAACGGTCTCTCTTTACTCGAACAATAGTCAGCGATAACTATTGCGTCGAAGGAAAGCGCCTCGAATCAATCCTCGTTCTTTCAGTCGGGATTTTTGAGTCATCCTTTCCTGACAGATGCGATCCCGCTTCTGAGTTTTCTTCGGGATCGCTTTGGGATCGTTTGGTTATGTTTATATAACAAAATGTTTCCCCCTACCGTCAAGGGGTTGTAAGGTCTCTTTTTCAGCAATTGACGAATTTGCGACCTTTGCTGAGATCGCTGTGTCATGAATTTATGACATTAGCGATCCCCTTGAGAGTACGGACGTTATATATAACGTCCGTACATGGGTTATGAGTTCAGAGTTCGGCGATCGCCAAAAACTGTCCATTGCCCACTGCCCACTGCCCACTGATTACGGGTCGCGGGTTAGCGACGTACAACAATCCACCAAAGGCTGAGAAGCCATCTCAGGAAGCTTAATTTCATCCAAAAGTGCTTGCCAGTCGTCGATCGCGTCTCCTGTGCGACGGAGGTTAGCCATTTCATTGAGGAGGTCATACCAAACCCCATAACGAGCCAAAACCAGAGCCCGCTGTCGAGGGGAATTCGTCAAAGAGAGCGCGCGATCGAGCATTTCGGATTCGCCCGCGCTATACTCGCTCGGATCGACGCGAATAATCGAACCGCCCATAAACAGAGGCATATCGGGATAGTCGGCTTCTGGTTCTCCACAGTGGAATCGAACCAACCATTTATAGGTCTTACCCAGTTCTAGAGGAGGAGCGGATTCGGGCAGACGAAAGCTAACAATACCAGGTAAGGAAGCCGTTTCCGTCAGCCGAACTTGATAGAACGTATTGTATTCTTGCCCTTCGTGAGGTCGCGTTTCTTCACCTTCTACCGGTTCGAGCAACTCAAACTCAATTGCATAAAAATTCTCAGCTCCGTAGGGAACGCTAAACAAAAACGTCGGACGTTCTTCAAGGGTTAGTCCTATCGAAGGGTTCGCTTCCGTATTGGGAACCAACGCCAGTAACTTTCTAGCATTAACATTTCTCGAACATCTTCCTCGACTTGCTGCCCCTTGGCGATCGTTCGGTCGTCCTTTTCCCGTCAAATCGGGGGCAGAAAAAACGATAGGAGAGAGAGCGCGCGAGCGACGACTCGTTGGGATCGAGGGAGTTTGAGCTGCCGCAGACAAACTGCCTGCCATCGTCCAGATGAGGCTCAAGGCAACGGTTTTCTTGGAAAAAAGAAGAAATATTTTAGAGTAATTCATAACAAAGTTGTTTTGGTCGTAGTCGGTAATGTTAAATTTTAGGGTGAAGTAAAAGCCCTTCACCAAAACTAAAAGACTAATTGCACCTCGACAAACGGCTTGCCCCATCGCCTTGGCGATCGTCGGGTCGTCCGTTTCCCGATAGATCGGGGGTCGAAAACACAATAAGATTGCTTCTCAAAGTGCAGCGATTTGCTTCGGCAATCAGAGAATGCGCCCGGGCGGGAAAACCAATCGCGACTGCCCCAATCAAAGTCAAAACGAAGGTTTTTTTCAAAGGAAGAAAAGAGGTTTTAGCGGGATACATGGCTGACTGTTCTCAAATTCCGAGGATTGAGCTTCAATGCAGACACAAATGTCGGTTACAGAACTAAGTTTGACTCGGTTCCCGTATAAACTAAGGCCTTTTTTAAGGAATTATTCATTCGGGCTTTCTCAAGGAAATCGTTACAAAAGATATAACGACCGAAGCCATCTCTCGCATTCTTTTAAAACAAGCAATGAAGGCGCGTTCTGCTACGCGGATCTCTTACGGGATCGCGCCTCGAAAATGCCTAGATTGCAAGTGGCTAAATCTTCACCGACTTATTGTGACGTTGAGAGATCGATACAGTTCCCGCTGCCGCAATTACGGAAAATGCGGTCGAACCTACGGGTAACCATCCTCCAGTTTTCCAGAGAATGAGGTAACAGGAACTTGAAAGAATGACTAAAACAGCTCCGCTTAGGAAGGCGATCGCGATCGCGCTGCGCGATCGCCACCCAACCCATCCTCCTACGCCAGACCAAGCCAAAATCCACAGTCCTTCTCCCCATTCTGGCACATACCATAAAAGCGGTCTTTCGTCAAGAACAGCGCTGAGAATTTGACTGACCATATGCGCTTGAACGATGACACCGGGAGTTCTCCGATTCGCCGTTCGGTTATAGGGCGTGCGGTGAAAATCGCCAAAACTCTTATCCGTCGTGCCGATGAGAACAATGCGATCTCGAACCAATTCGGGGGTAAGTTGATTTTCGTCAATGATTTCGCCCAAAGTCAATTGGGAGGCGATCGCATCGGTTGCTCGATAATTGAGCAGCACTTGATATCCTCCATTATCCAGGTGGCGATAACCGCCCGAATTGGCTTCAAGAGTCTCAAATACAGCCGAGCCAATTTGCAAATCTTTCGCTTCGGTCAAACTCGCCTCAATCTTCTCTTGTTCTAAATAACGCAAAGCCACCTGAAGTGCAAGAGAGGCTTGACTCGGACACAAAGAATCCATCGGCGGAGCCATTCCCAATAATTGGCGGCGAAGAACCCCATCGGAGTCAGTTACGAGATCGCTGAACCCAACGCGCTCTCTAAAATTTGGATGATTCGGGGCGAGTTCTCGCGGAGGAGCAATGCCGCGATTATCTGCATCGTCGCCCACCTTACAGACAGCAATGAGACGGTCGTCATTGCGCCAGCGATCGCGCAATTTCTCAAATTCCGGTTCGACAGGAAATGTGCGATAAATATCCAATGCGACAATACGGGGTTGATACTGCTCCAATTTCAGCAACAGACGTTGGAGCGAGCGGTTGGAGAGGGAACCCGCTTTTCGATCTTCTGACGGTTGAGCTTGTACATCCTTCGCTGTCACCTGAATGACGAGCAAGCGGGGATCGTCTCCTTCGCTGGGACGCAGTCGCAGGAAAGTATCGAAGGCTTTGAGTTCGAGGGGTTGAAAGACCCCTAAAAATCCGACGGCGATTGTGAGGGCGGCAACAGCTAAACTCAGACAGAAGGCTAGTGTCGGGTTCTGGCTCTCAGGCTCGGGCGGCGGTTCGGGCGGTTCGGGCGATTTGGGCAGCGAAGGAAACAGTTTATCCCAGGGAGGAAGCGTTGTCGAGGGGTTCTGACAGAGCACTGGCAACCAACTCGCACCCGGAAAATCCGACTCCAGTCCTTGAAGTTTCTCTCGCCCTTGGCGGACAGCTAAATGAAACGGTTTGCCTCCCGCAAAAGCGCTCAGAAAATGTTTGAGAAATTCTTGGGCAACGCGATCGGGAACGGGCTCGCGCATAACAATGAGTTGGGGCAAGTTCAAATCAGCCAGTTCCCGCGCCAACCCCAAGCCATCGCAGGAGTTAAAAATTGCCAGTTTCAAACCTCGCGCGATCGCCGCCCGCAACGCATTCTTTAACTGGGCAATACTCAATGTTTGACCCGGATTAATTTCAATTTGACCCGTTTGACCGTTTTTTTCGCTGGAACTATGTCCGGCAAAAAAGAGAATATCCCAACCGCGCTCGTCCCAAAGCCAGCGATCGAGTTCTTCTCGCTGTGGTTCCACCCCAAAGACCGTTTCTGCCCCTGGCAAGTCCTCCAAAATTTCGCGGTCTTTTTGAATGTCAATCCCCCGCGCGTGGCCTAGAATGGCTAAAATCCTCCCTTTCGACGGGTTTGGCGCGACCTCCTCGTACTCTTGAGGGCTGAGGGCAACTTCAGCTTTGGGATAATCCTCGAAAAAATGCCACAAATGCCAAGGCAGTCGTCGCAATTGTTCGTTCTCAACTTCAATAATGACCTGGACTTTTTCTGAGGGAAGAAGTTGGGTGCGCAGTTGTTGGTCGATTTTGCGAAAAGAGCGCGACTCGAGCCATGCGTTGAGTTTGTCCTCGAGCTGTTGGCTCAATCGATCGAATTCAGCCCTCGAAACTTGGGGAAGATAATCTTCATCATCTTCAAATTCCAACTTGAGACTGCGGCGCAAGCGCAACTGTTGAGATAAGGCTTGATACAGTTTTTGCCACTGGTTGTACAGTTCTGCTAATTCGGGTGCTGGCGGCAAACTGCCCTTACTTTGGATCGCGGTGGAACGTCCCGTTGTCCCTATGCGAGCGATGACGGTTGGAAAACCCGTTTGCCAATTGCCTTGACCCAAATTGATGATGACGAACTGACTCATAGGGACTGGGGAGTTGTCGATTAGAGGAGAATATTTTCGGTAATGCTGCCGTTTTTGAGTCGAATTTGTAAACCGAAGTGCTGTCCGCGATCGCATTTAAAGCGGGGCAGTTGAATATAGTTATCTTGTTCGCGCGACTCGACAGACTTGAGAGATTCTCCTTCCTCTGAGAGCAGCGCCAGTTGAAGATTGGCTGGGAGGTGGGAACTTCCGGGGTCGGGGTGAAGTTGAATGCGAACGCCGACTCTACCGTCGGTTTCGGGTTTGAGTCCGACGAGCAGCACTACAGCAGCTTCTTCGGTTTGGGGCTCGAGGGCAATACGCTTAACCCGTTCGATATGGGACTCGTTGGAGTCTCTAAGCGCGCTCGAGCGCCAAGCAAGTTGTTCGGATTCGGGAAAGAGAGTGGCTACGGATTGCCAACCTGCTTCTATTAGATTAGCAAGTAACTGACCGACGGAATTGTCTTTGGAGCGTCCGATGCGCTGGCAATAGAGTCGTTTGCGCCAATCTTCCCTCTCGAGTAGGGCTGCCCAATGGCTGAAGGGGATTTCGAGTCGGGGGTTGAGGGTTTGGGGGTTGCCCAGGCGCTGGATTAAGGTTTCGGCTCGGGTTTCGCTCAAGGAAGGAAGGGACGCGATCGCGCTGCGAGTGATTTCTTGGGGACACAGTTCTAGGGTCAGCCACAAAACACTTGTGTCTCGAGTTAGGTCGTCGGAGTCGAGGAAGTAGGTGCGATCGCGTGGGTCGTAATGTCCTTTTTCTTTGAGTTGTGCGTGGGTTGTCCACCCACATATTCTTAGCTCTTTTTCGTCGGGGTCAATTTGTACGTTTAGGTAATAATCGCCGATCCAATTGGGACTATCGATCCATTCTTGGGGAACGGAGAACCCCGAACCGTCGAGGGTTTCGGTGGGAATAAGAATCAATCGTTTTTCTCCAAGGGCGATCGCCACTCCTTCTACGACTTCCCAAGTGCTGGCTAGCGCTGAGTCGCTACTGGCGCTTGCTAGGAAATCGTATTCTTCGCGCAAGTACGGTAAAATGCTATCGAGACACAATCGATGGAGATACGCTCGCCAGCGACTGCTCCCACTCGAAAAACATTGACTTTGCTGCCAGAGTTGTGCCGCGCGAGCATCGGGGGAAAGTTCTAACCACAGTTGAGTGGGGTTGGTCGATAGAGATAGAGACATAATGTTCAATGCAACTCCTTTGCTGGCGGAGGCAACCGCGAAGGTGTACGGGAAAATTGTTCGTTTTCCGGCGCGGGCGATCGCGCTCTGGGTGGACTTATTTGACAGGGTTCCCCTTACGGGGCTCGGTACTTCTAATTACGATGAAGATTGAGAAAATATGCACTATTTTCGGGCTTTTAGGTTAAAATTTCGCTTTCCTCGCGCCCGAGTTTGTGGGTTGCGCCCATTGAATACCGGTTTCCAAAAAGGCTGCTACGAATGGGTGATGGGGTGATGGGGTGAGAGGGTTTAAAACCTAAAACCTAAAACCTAAAACCTTCCTACCACTGTAAATAGTGCATGAGTTGGGCGGTTAAGGCACTGCTGAGATTGAGTCGCCGTTGAATGTCAGCGAGGTTGCGATAAGCACCGTCCCTAGAGCGGTTTTCAACGAGTTGGCGCGCCATTGCTTCATCGATGACTGGAATTTGCGCGAGTTGCTCCAATGTAGCGATATTGGGGTTGGCGCGCGGGGGAGAGATAAAACTTTCGGGATCGTAGTAGCAAAAATATAAAACGGGTTCGAGGGGTTTAAGGCGATCGCGCGAGGTGCTAATAGCTGCTGCGATATCTTCGATGCAGAGCAATTGTACGCCCATTCCTACCAGTTCTACCAGCGCTCGCGCCTGATGAATCGAAATTCCTGGCAAACGCAGCCAATCGTCGATGCTAGCGCGGTTGACATCAATTTTTAGGCCCAATTGGGCTGCGATCGCAACTTCCTGATGCGATCGCAGCCGATAATAGGGATCCCTTTGCAATTTCCCTCGCAGCGTTCGTTGTTTTAAATTCAGCGAAGACGATATTTGCGCCCAACTCCGAAAGTTCATTCTCCTGCAATTTCTCTTTTAAACAAAATTTTAAGTCATGCCATCGACTAACTGGCGGCGTTTCTGCTCGAATTCGTACTCCGAAAGTAATCCTTCTTGACGCAACCCCTCCAGTTCGCGCAAGGCGGTTGCGATCGCGATCGTCTGCGTCGCATCGATGGCTGTTGGCTGCGTTTGGTTCATCGTCGATTCTAATCCCGGATTAAAGCGGCGATCGAACTCCGTTTGATGTTGTAGCAAATACCAAATCGCCTCAACTGCGCTAGCGACGTGGGGAATGGGCGTTGCGAACAAGGCGAGATACAACACTCCCCACCCATACTGCCGCAAATAAAATTTATGGAGTCCCGTAGCGGGCGTAACGCTTCCAACCAAGGCGAGCAGAACGGTGAGTTTTTGATTTTTTGGCTGATTTAAGAGACGATCTAACACGGGCGCTCCGCGAGTGTTTCCCAGTCTGCTTACATTTTAGGTGAGTTTAACCCAGAATGTTCGCGCGATCTTCAAGCGATCGCCCCAAAATACGGAAAACCGAATTTTACGAGAGCCTTTTCACTCCTCTACAATACACTTATAGACCATCGCCCTCTACGGACTCGCCCGCAAAGAGCGCTATTTAAGCCAAAACAATTATGGGATTTTTTGATTCAGATATTGTCCAGCAGGAAGCTAAAAAGTTATTTGAAGACTACCAAACCCTCATGACTTTGGGGGGAGACTACGGGAAGTTCGATCGCGAGGGCAAAAAACTCTTCATCGAACGCATGGAAGCGTTAATGGAGCGCTATAAAGTTTTTATGAAGCGCTTTGAGTTATCGGAAGACTTCATGGCACAAATGACCGTTCAACAGCTTAAAACCCAGCTCGGACAATTCGGCGTAACGCCCCAGCAAATGTTCGAGCAGATGCACTCCACTCTCGAACGAATGAAAGCTGAGGTAGAGCAGTAACCCTCAATGCAACATGGCGAAGGGACATTCTCCGGTGCTGGAGGACTAAAGCTTTACTACCAAAGTTGGTATCCGCCCCAGGATTGCCAACCGCGCGCAACAATCGTGATTGTCCACGGTTTGGGCGCGCACAGTGGAGTGTTTGAAACAATTGTTTGTCATTTGGCGGCGCGGGGTTACGCGCTTTATGCCTTGGATTTGCGGGGCAATGGGCGCTCGCCGGGACAGCGCGGCTATATTAATAATTGGCAGGAATTTCGAGACGATTTAACGGCGTTTGTCGCTTTTGTAACAGCAAAGGAACCGAGCGTCCCTCTCTTTTTGGTCGGCCACAGTCTCGGCGGGTTAGCGGCACTCGACTGGAGCCTTTATGGAGAGGGGGAAACACGAGGTTTAATCGCGCTGTCGCCGACATTGGGGAAAGTTGGGGTTTCGCCGCTTCGTCGTGCGATCGCGCGCCTTCTCTCTCGCGTTTGGCCCCGTTTCACACTAGATACAGGCATCGACCGTTCGGCTAGTTCTCGCGACCCGGCATTTATTGCCGAAAGTCAGGGGGATCCCTTGCGCCACGCCCGGGCATCGGCTCGACTGGCGACAGAGTTTGCCGATGCGCTGGCTCGGGTGAAAGCAAGAGCAACGGATTTAAAGGTGCCGTTACTTATTCTCCACGGCAGTGGCGATCGCGTCGCCCTACCGGAGGGGAGTCGTTGTTTTATCGAGCAGGTTGCCGCTCCCGATAAGGAGTTGCGCGAATACCCGGAAGCCTATCACGAAATGCACAATGACCTCAACTGTCGAGAAGTTTTGAGCGATCTCGAACGCTGGCTCGAAGCACATTTGCCTTAATCTTAATTCTTCCGCCCCCTTCTAGCATTTTTATTAGCGTCCAGCAGAATCTTCTATTAACCGCGAATTTGAGCCATTAAAGCTGCGTCATCCCAATAGGCGCGAACGATGGTAATTTTACCCGCATCGTCAAACTCAAATGTGCTGATGCCCTCAGCTTTACCCTGCCGTCCGTTTTTGCCCACAACGTCCATTGTCCATTGAACGGCGGCTGCGGTATTTTTTACGGTAAGGATGGGACCGAGTTCGATGGTTTGGGACTCGAATGCTGTCGATAGTAAACGAAAAAAGTCTTCTGCTTTGGCGCGCGCTAGCGTGGGAGGATTGCCTACGGGGTCGTAGGTTACTCCATCTTCAGCAAATAGAGCTTGCCACCGGAGCGCATCCATTGTTTGAATGCTGTTAAAGTAGGTTTCTACTGAACGTTCGATTTCGCTGTCTTTGTTCATTTCGGTCAATGGGTTTTTGCCGTTTTTCAGTTTAAGGGATAACCCTTTCTATCCTCAACAGCGACGGGACTAAACGGGGGTTGAAATCGAGGGACTGACTTGGGCTAAATTCCAGTCGGGGCGAAGATCGCTGGCATTTCCTAAGTAAACGTGAATCATTTCTCGCTGGGGATGGGGCGTATTGACGTGGAGAAGCACCCGGATACAGCGTTCTAAGCTTCCTTCGACGTGCATTTGTTGGACATCGAGGAGAGGTACGTTGTCCCAACGAGGGCGTTGGCGCGCGATCGCGGCGGGGAAGATTGCGTCTAGGTCGCGAGTTGCCGTAAAAATCGCGCTGACAATTTCTTCGGGATCGAGTTGATTGCGTTGTTCTAATTGTTCGATTAATTCTTTTACCGCAACTCCAATGGCTTGTTCTGTATTTTCTGAGGCTGTCGTCGCCCCGCGAATTGCTCGCACTTTCCAGTCCACAATATAAATCCTCCGCAGCTCATAGTTGAATTTTAGAGTTTAGAGTTGTGCTTTGGAGCAATCCTCAGCAAATCTCAAACTCTTTTTCGAGGTTAGCACTTCGAGAGCTGCTCTCTATAATCTTCGAGGGGGTTGGCAATGACTGTGGGGAAATTGAGTTGGGTTCGCGATCGCGATTTTAGTCCCTTTGTCTGAGGGCTTGGATTTCTTCGATACTCAGTCCCGATCGTTTGCGCGATCGCTTCGGGGTCGAGACGGGTGAGGAGTTGACGCGCGATCGCGGCTTCCCATTCGCCTGGTGCGCGTCTTCTCCCTACTCAATTCAAGATTTCTAGAATTTTTCATAAAATAAAGCCAGCGATCGGTTAAATTATCCAATTCCTCTATTTTCTTTAAAAACTTAGGAAGCTCGACAAAAATCAACTCGATTCCATTCTCAATATATCTAAGGTCGCTGTCTCTTTCCTTCAATACAACATGAGAAACAATCCTAATCGACTCTGGAAATAAAACAAGATTGGTTATTGTTAAATTAATAACGGATTTTAAGTTACGAGAGTTTCTTCCTCTTGCCAGTTGTTGAGAATACACTTTTGCTGCATTATAAAAAGGTTGTTTTTTAAAAGCTTTGACACTTAAAAATTGTATTTCAACGATGACAATTATACCATTATTTAGCCTAGCTTTGACATTAAGACAGACATCTTTTAACTCCTGGAATTGAGGAAATGAGTAGGGATCGAGAATCTCTACGTCCCGAATCGTCGGTTCGCCATCATAAATCAGAGCATTCAAGAAACTTATTAAAATATCTTTGTTTTCCGAAGAACCAAATATTTTTTTAAAGGCAAAGTTAGTTTTGGGATTAATAAATTCCACGGAGTTAACCCCTTATTTGATTTTTTAGCCTTTATATAACAACGCTAAAACTTACGCGCTCATGGCCGATACATCCATAGGGGCTGACCGCTTGTGGCTAGCTCAAATTCAACCCAGTCGAGGGTTACACTCAAGCGGCTTTTCTTGGGCGCGCGACCCGATATTAACCGCATCAGACGCGATTTTTTCTCTTCAATGGTTTGACATTTTGTTTTTTCGGGGTCAAGTCCAACCAGTTCGCTCGTCCAACGTCGAGCATCTTCTTCTGTTCCAAGGCGATCGACAACGCCTAACTCTAATGCTTGTTGTCCGGTAAAAATGCGACCGTCTGCAAAATTTCTAACGGTATCGACCGTTAAGTTTCGCTCTTGGGCAACTGTTTCCACAAACTGTTGATAACTGGTATCGATCAACTCTTGCAAAATGCGCATTTCCTCCGAAGTTGGCTCGCGATCGAAGGCTAAAATATCCTTGTACGGCCCAGATTTAACGGTTTTGAAAGACACGCCAATTTTATCGAGCAATCGTTCGAGATTGTTCCCTCGCAAAATCACACCGATACTTCCCGTAATTGTTCCAGGGTTCGCTACAATATGGTCTGCTCCAACCCCAACATAAACGCCGCCCGAAGCCGAAATATTGCCGTAACTGGCGACCACTTTAACTCCTTTTTCGCGCAGGCGTTTGAGGGCGGAATAGATTTCCTGGGAATCCCCCACTGTGCCGCCGGGGGAGTCGATGCGCAATAAAAGGGCGGGATACTTCTCTTCTTCAATCTCCTTAAAAGCTTTGAGAAGACGTTTTCGAGTTTCCGAGGCGATCGCGCCCCCAATTTCGACTCGAGCGATTTGTTTGCGTTTGTTGGATTTAAAGGGCCAGAGCATTGTAGATTTAAAAGGTGTGTCCGATCGGCGCGAATAGCATCAGGATTAGGCTTTAAGCGCTAATTGTTTTTCCGGCAAGGCTGTATACTCGGAGACAATTTTGCGGAAAAGATCGCCTTCTATGGTTTCCTGTTCGAGCAACAAATCGACGAGGCGATCGACTAAAGCGCGGTTGTCTCGAATGAGACGACGCGCTTTTTCGTAGCTATTAAAAACAATCGAGCGAACTTGATGGTCGATTTGGGTAGCAACTTCTTCGGAGTATTCTGGGGGTTCGGGCCACGCTGAAGGCTGGCGGTTGCCGCGTTCGAGGGCAACTGGACCCAAGGACGACATTCCAAAACGAGTGACCATTTCTCGGGCCAATTCTGCGACTTTTTCGATATCATTACTTGCCCCGATTGTCACTTCGTCGCTGCCAAAAACCTCCTGTTCTGAGGCGCGTCCGCCCAGGAGGATGGCAATTTCGTCCAATACCCAAGTTCGCGGCAAGTAAAGATCTCCCAAATCTCGAAAGCCGCCCATTTCAAACATTTCCTCATCCATTAGGGGTTGAGCGAACCCTCCAATTCCTCCCGATCGCGGTATAATTGTCACTTTATTGAGCGGTTCGGCGTTTTCCAGTAACGTCATCAACAAAGCGTGACCAACTTCGTGATAGGCAATTAATTTTTTCTTCTTACTATCCATTAACGGGTTCATGCTCATGCCAATGGATATGCGATCGATGGCATCCTCAACTTCGAGATCGGTAATCGCTTCCTTACGCCGTCGTGCGGTCAAAATCGCCGCTTCGTTGAGCATATTCGCCAAATCTGCTCCTGAAAAACCAGGAGTGCGGCGGGCAATCAATTCAAAGGAAACTTCGGGGTCAATTTTCTTATTGCGACCGTGAACCTCTAAAATGCCCAGACGACCTTTGTAACCGGGTAAATCCACAATAACCTGTCGGTCGAAACGTCCCGGACGCAGCAAGGCACTATCGAGGACATCGGGACGGTTGGTGGCGGCAATGATAATAATTCCGGTATTGCCCTCAAACCCGTCCATTTCGGTCAGGAGTTGATTGAGAGTTTGTTCCCGTTCGTCGTTGCCGCCGCCGTAACCAGCCCCTCGCTGGCGGCCGACGGCATCGATTTCGTCGATAAAAACGAGACAGGGCGCATTTTCTTTCGCCTTTTTAAAGAGATCTCGCACGCGCGATGCGCCAACGCCGACGAACATTTCGACGAATTCCGAACCGGAGATACTGAAGAAGGGAACGCCTGCTTCTCCGGCAACAGCTTTGGCGAGGAGAGTTTTGCCGGTTCCCGGCGGACCGATGAGTAACACGCCTTTGGGAATGCGCGCCCCCAAGGAGGTGAAGCGTTCGGTTTCTTTGAGGAAGCTGACGACTTCTTGGAGTTCTTCTTTGGCTTCGGTGATGCCGGCTACGTCGTCAAATACGATGCCGGTTTTGGCTTCCATCTGAAATCTGGCTTTGGATTTCCCGAAGTTAAGGGCGTTGCCCGATGAGGAGGCAGAACGGCGAAGAATGGCGATTAGACCCACAACCAGCAGGATGATGAGGAGCATGTTGACAGCCGGAATGAGGGCTGTTAGGGGGTCTTTTGCGGGTTGGATGTCAAGGTTGATGTCGTTGGCGCGAGCTCTTTCGATGAGTTCTGGGTTTTGTTCAAATAAATCGACTTGTTGGGAGGTTTGGGAACCGTCTTGGGTTTCAAAGCTGACGGTTGCTCGGTTTGTGACTGGGTTGATCTCGATTTTTGTGACCTTTTGGGTGTCGATTTTTTCGAGGAGTTGGGTGTAGGTTAGGCCATCGTTTTTGAGGTCATCGTCGGCAAGCGCTGGGGAAAGTCCGGTAAAATTGGGCGCAATTGCGAGCAGTCCCACCCAAAACCAGATTTGTCGTGCGGCGGGCTTTTTGGGCTTGCGGCTTTGGTCTTGAGGCGATCGCGAGTTGGGGTGGCGACCGAACTGAAGCGTTCTTAAGAGTGACCTTACATCCATGTTTTTTCTAGAACCTGTCGTTATGCGCGAGTCGAGAGTGCATTTCTCTAGTGTAGCGAAGGCGACGGGGTTGTGGGTTATGAGTTATGGGAGCAAAAGACGAATGACGAAGGACTAATGACCATTGGTTCTTGGTCATTGGTCCTTTGTCATTGGTCATTAGCAATATCCCACTGCCCACTGCCCACTTGCCCAATTCCTTTACAAATTGTTCCATAAGCTAGATAATGCTCCCTTGATTGTCCGCATCCAAGTCTGCCAACCCGAAAAACCTATCATCGTTTGTTCTTAACGCTTAAAATATGTACATTGTACAAATCGCTTCCGAATGCGCCCCTGTTATCAAAGCTGGAGGATTGGGCGATGTGGTCTATGGATTGAGTCGCGAATTGGAGACTCAAGGTCACTGCGTCGAACTGATTCTCCCAATGTACGACTGCATGAGATACGACCATATCTGGGGACTGCACTATGCCTATCGCGATTTGTGGGTTCCTTGGTACGATGGTGCAATCCACTGTTCGGTATTTTGCGGTTGGGTTCACGGACGATTATGTTTCTTCATTGTCCCCCACTCAAATGACAACTTCTTCAATCGAGGATACTACTACGGCGGTTGGGACGATTATATGCGTTTTGCCTTCTTCAGCAAAGCGGCGATGGAATTTCTCCACGTTAGCAACAAGCGTCCCGATATTATCCACTGCCACGACTGGCAAACAGGCTTAGTTCCCGTTCTGCTTTACGAAATTTATAAGTGGCACGGAATGGCTAATCAGCGCGTTTGCTACACCATTCACAACTTTAAGCATCAAGGCGTTTGCGGGGCAGATGTATTGTGGGCGACGGGACTGAATAATGAGGCGTATTACTATAGCCCCGAGCGTCTGCGGGATAATTATCATCATGCGCTTAACTTAATGAAGGGCGGTATTGTTTACTCCAATCACGTCAACACCGTTTCGCCCCATCATGCTTGGGAAGCTCGTTTTAGCGATGTGGGTTGTGGGTTGCAGCCGACGCTTCACGCGCACCATTACAAGTTTAGCGGGATTTTAAACGGCATTGATTATGAGGTTTGGAACCCACAGAGCGATCGCTACATTCCCGGTTCCTACAGCGCCGATAATTTTGACTCTAAAATTATCAATAAAAAAGCTCTACGCGAACAGCTTTTACTGCAAGACATCGATAAACCAATCGTTGCTTTCATCGGTCGTTTAGACGGTCAAAAGGGCGTTCATCTTGTCCATCATGCCCTTTATTATTGTCTCGGACAAGAAGCGCAGTTTGTCCTGCTGGGTTCTGCAACCGAACCCGGTATTAATGACTGGTTCTGGCATGAGAAACGATTTCTCAATGATAACCCGGACTGTCATCTGGAACTGGGTTTTAATGAGGAGTTATCTCATCTGATTTATGCTGGGGCGGATATTATTGTTATTCCCAGTAATTACGAACCCTGTGGTTTAACTCAAATGATTGGTTTGCGTTATGGCACTATTCCTGTGGTACGGGGAGTTGGAGGTTTAATTAATACTGTCTTTGACTGGGATTATGACGAATTTCACGTTCCTAAAGAACGCAATGGCTTTGTCTTTTACGATACCAATCCCTACGCTTTAGAATCAGCTTTGAAGCGCGCTCTTGATGTTTGGAAGCTGAATTCCAAGCTATTCGCTCAATTGGCAGTTCAAGGAATGAACTACGATAATTCCTGGAGTCGTCCCGGCGAGCGATATATGGCTGTTTACAACTCTGTTCGCCATCGGTAATAGTGAATAATGAATAGTGAATAGTGAATAATGAATAATTACCTCTCCTTACGGACAACTCGCGGCAATTAGAAGGGGCTGTGTGCGGATAGAGATTCTCGGTGCGTCCGTACCTTGTAAGCCCCGTGAGACCTATGATTGCCCGTGTCCTTTTCTTCCTTTACGAAGAGATATTAGACCCAACTCATCAATTATTAATAAAAAAACGATTGAGCTTGGATTAAACAATTCCTTGAAAAAAAGTTCCCGCACACAGCGAAATCCCAATTCCCAAGGTTAAACCGACTAACACTTGAAATGGAGTATGACCGAGGAGTTCTTTCAACCGCTCCTCATTTAACTGTTTTCCTTCTTGAAACATTTCATCCAGAATTTGGTTGAGAATGCGCGCTTGGATGCCCACTGCTTGGCGTACGCCTGCTGCATCGTACATCACAATAACGGCAAACAAACAGGCGATCGCGAACTCGGAACTCGACCAGCCTTTGACTTGTCCCACTCCGGTGGCCAAGGCTGAAACTAAGGCGGAGTGGGCGCTTGGCATTCCCCCGGTACTGACGAGAGAACGCAAACTCACTTTGCCGTGTTGAACGAGCTCGACGACTAATTTTAAGCCTTGAGCGGCTAAACACGCCAAAAGTGCAACCAGTAACACCTGATTATTTAAAATATCGCCAACGTCCTGCATGGGGTTGTGAGAATTAATTCGATCGAGGTCAGAATCTTTGAAATTAATGGCTTGAATTGCACTGGGAAGCTTTTATTTGTTAAGTTTGTTAAACTGATTAAATTCAATTTTAGTGCTTGCGGGCAGTGATAAAATGCGCGATCGCGCGCAGGGGTTCTGCCGGTTCTCCATAGGATGCTAACTCATTAATCGCTTCCTCAATTAAGCGCTCTGCTTCCTGTTTCGAGGCTTCTAGCCCCAGTACGCTGGGAAAGGTCGCCTTTTGCGCGCGGCAGTCCTTACCCGCTGTTTTGCCCAATTCTTCTGGTGTTGCGGTGATATCTAATATATCGTCCACAATTTGAAAGGCAAGACCGATATTATTAGCATAGTTTGATACTTTTTGCAAGTCTTCTGCCGGTGCGCCCGCTAAAATTGCCCCAGACGTGACGCAAGCTTCTAATAACGCGCCGGTTTTATGGGTATGAATAAAACGCAGGGTTTCGAGGGAAATATCCGACTTTCCTTCCGATTCAAGATCGATAGTTTGACCGCCAACGAGCCCTGCCGCCCCCACCGCGCGACCCAAACGCGCGATCGCGCCCAACAACCGCTCGGCTGGAACCTCCTTCGTTTCCTCTGCCATATACTCAAAGGCATAGGCGAGCAACCCGTCTCCCGCCAAAATCGCAATATCCTCGCCAAAAACCTTATGGTTGGTCAATTGTCCCCGCCGATAATCATCATTATCCATCGCGGGGAGATCGTCGTGAATCAAGGACATCGTATGCACCATTTCCAGCGCGCAAGCTGTCGGCATCGCCATCTCGATAGTCCCCCCGAGCAGTTCGCAGGTAGCCAAACAGAGAATGGGACGCAGGCGCTTCCCTCCTGCCATCAACGAGTACCGCATGGCCTCGTAAATTTTCTCCGGAGTCACGACGGGAAGCGAACGGGAGAGTGCTTCTTCTACCAGCGTCTTGCGCTGAGCCAGGTAAGTCGCCAGCTCGAAGGCGGAGTTTTTTCCGCTTGGAGCAATGCGCTCGTCTGTTGATACCATGCCTTGCATTCCTCAACCAACCACAAACTTTGTTTTTTCATTTTACAGGCATTGGGGACGAGGACTTAGGGATTAGGTTTTAGGTTTTAAGTTTTAGGGATTGGGCTTGCCCCGGTTAAAGTGGACACTTGTACTAAAGTTGGGAGAACCGGTGGCTGCGAAAATGCCTTGGAACGCCATATGAGAGCTAGATTTTGCGGGCAACTCGCCTATGGGTCAGGTGTTGCGCAGCTAATTGAGGTAGACTGCGACAGGTCGTGGTGCCATTGAATCAATCCACTCGCTCTGGGGATAAGGAAGTCGCTGTGTTAACTAACCTACCTTCGTCGGATGCGGAGGGGACGAAGGTCGTCGAGCTTGACTTACACTGATGGACAGTGGAAGGCTTATTTCAAATCCTCACCGACGATTTCGCCTGTGAAATTCAAACTTTAGACTATCCCAAAGCCGCCCTGTTTGCCTAGAGTCGCTCGGGTTGCCTACAATATCTATAGCGAGTCTATCGAAGTCGCGAACAGAAAAGGCTGAGAGCGGGTATAATATAATTCGAGTTTGCCTTGAATTTTAGGTCAAATGTACTCCGTTAATTCTGAAATCAAAAAACAGATATAGCGTTTTTATTTGAGTTGTAAAATCTTGACGGAAGGATTAAGAATGGAAGAATAGAAGAATAGAAGAGGCTTTGAGGAGTTATTAAAAGTATGTAATGTTTTTTTACTGTTTGTATTTCATTCGTAAACGCTATAGAACTTAAAAAAAATCAATTTAAAGCAATTCTTTGCCTCGATAAATCAAAAGATACTTGGCAGTCAAATTGGCATTAGAAAGTTGTTTTTATCGCTCAAATTTAAACCTGTTTTCAGTTTCAATTGGATTTATTAGTCGATGTAAAGACGCGATTTTTAAGTCTCGTCTTAAATCTGGGTAGGTGACAACTCTCCACCGCTTATCTGCCCACCTTCCCAATAACCCATGACAAATAGCCCATGAAACTCAGTTCGATTCGATTGTGTAATTTTCGACAATTTTATGGTAAAACTCCAGAAATTGTGCTAGCCGCAGGCAATCGCAATACGACGGTTATTCACGGCAATAACGGTGCGGGCAAAACAACGCTACTCAATGCCTTCACTTGGGTTCTCTACAACAAATTCACTGCTGCTTTTGCTTCCCCCGACTTATTGATTAATAAACGGGCAATTACAGAAGCTAACTTGGGTACATCGGTGGATTGTTGGGTGGAAGTTTACTTTGAACATGAATATAAACGCTATCAGGTGAAGCGGAGTTGTTTTGCCTGTCAAGATAAGGAGAGTCGAATTCAATATTCTCAAAGTAAGTTTTTTATGTATGTGGCGGGGGAGGACGGACGCTGGTATATTCCGCCCGAAGAACCGACAGATATTATTCAACGAATCTTACCCGAAAGTTTGCATCAATACTTCTTTTTTGACGGCGAACGTATCGATCGCATCTTTCGCGATGACGCTCAAAAAGGGAGCATCGCCGAAGATACAAAGGAATTGTTGGGCGTTAAGGTGTGGGATCGCGCCATCGAACATCTCAAAAAAGTGAGGCGGTTGCTGCAAGATGAATTAAAGGAAATTGGAGACTTGCACGTACAAAAACTGCTGCGAGAGGAGGCGCAACTCGAACGCGATCGCGATCGCCTCGTCCAACGCCAACAAAAAATTATCCAAGACCTGTCCCATCACGCAGAACTCAAACAATTTCTCAATCAACGGTTGCTCGAATTTAATAGTGCCAAGGAATTCCAACAAGTTAAAGTGCAACTTGAAGCACAAGAGCAGTTAATGCGAAAAAAGTTAGGAGAAACTCGCACATTTGTCAAGCAATTAATTTCGAGTCGCGGCTACGCCGTGCTACTTCCTGGTGCGATCGCGCAATTCAAAATCCTGATCGATAATTTGCGTTCCCAAGGGGAGTTACCCGCAGGCATCGAGCAACAATTCGTTCGCGATTTATTGCAGCGCCAACGGTGTTTGTGTGGAACGGAATTAATTGAGGGAACATCAGTTTATCAGAACGTACAAGCTTGGCTCGAGCGTGCGGGAATTGCCAACGTAGAAGAGGCAGTTTTGCGGTTGGAAACGCAGGTTCAGCAACTCGAGCAGCAAGGTTTGCAGTTTTGGCAAGAAGTCGATCGCCAACAAGCTAATCTCCATCAATGGCGTTCGGAGTTGGGGAGAATTGAAAATCAGCTTGATGAAATGAAGCAAAAACTGAGGACGTATCCCGACGAGGAAATCCAACAACAACAACGGCGTTTGGACGAATCGGAGGAAATGATTCGGACGCTAACCTTAGAACAAGGTGCAAACGGACAACAAATCCAACAGTTGGAGCGAGAAATTGAGGCGAAAACCAAGCAGGCGAACAAGCATAAAATGAAGGAAGAGAAACAAGCGATCGCGCAACGCCGCATTCAAGCAACCCAGGATGCGATCGCGCGCTTGATTGAAATGCGATCGCGTCTCGAACGGCAGTTTCGCTCTTCTCTCGAACAGCGCGTCCAAGAAATTTTTAGCACAATTTCTTTCACCCCCTACATCCCCCGCTTAAGCGCCAATTACGAACTAACCCTCGTTGAAAACACTTCTGGCGTTGCGGTTCCCGTCGCCGCCTCGACGGGGGAAAACCAAATTTTGAGCCTCTCCTTTATCGGGGGAATTATCGATCGCGTGCGTCTGTGGAGTCAAAAAAACACCGTGATGGGACCCGATAGCAGTACGTTTCCCATCGTTATGGATTCCCCTTTTGGCAGTTTGGACGAAACCTATCGTCGGCAAGTGGCAAAGACAATCCCCCAGCTTGCGAACCAATTAACAATTTTAGCCACTCAAACTCAGTGGCGCGGCGAAGTGGAACGCGAAATTTCCGACTACATTGGCAGAGAATACGTCCTTGTTTATCACTCCCCCAAGCCAGACTGCGAGGAAGAAACCCTCGAGCGAGGGGGAATTGAATACTCCTTAGTTCGGCGCAGTCCCAATCAATTTGAATACACTGAAGTGGTTGCCGTGCCAAGAGAGATTGGGTCTACTTAGAACTGATTGCGCGCCTGCTCGATTGCCAGCCTAGCGAGTCCGTTTTTTCCGCCGTCTTGCCAAAGCTTTGCGCTTGCGTTTTTCAATGGGTGTCTCGAAGTGCCGCAGTCGCTTCATATCTGCAAAAATACCAGCCTTGGACACCTGTCGCCGAAAGCGACGCAGCGCTGATTCAATGTTTTCATTTTCTCCAACAATCACTTGGGTCATTGTATCCGTATTTCCTCCTTGTTAGTTTGAGTTGAGGGGAACGAATTTCGTCCCTTTTCGTAAAAATTGAGCCATTAGATGAATATCTAATGGCCGCTGAAATTTTTGCAACTTATCTAGTTTGACATAGATTGAGTCGCGTTGCCATACTTGCTTCCAATAACAGTTGAGCGCGCGCTCGATTAATAGCCGCGATCGCTCATCCCATTCCTTCTCAGCTCGCGATGGCAACGTCATGCCTCCGAACAGCAATTTCCCTCTTTCGGTACGATTGCCCTTGGAACCTTTGACAATTCAATTAAAAACCACCATTGCGACGACCCCCATTGCCGCCAGTTTTTTCTGTTCGGGGTCTGGCCTTATTTACCTTGAGAACGCGACTCATCCATTCTGCCCCATCGAGCTCTGCAATGGCTGCCTCCTCTTCAGCATCGCTCGACATTTCGACAAAGCCAAAGCCGCGAGGACGACCCGATTCGCGATCGGTGGGTAAGTAAACCCGCTTCACAGTGCCGTAATCAGCAAAGATGCTGCTTAGGTCTTCTTGAGTGACACTGTAAGCGAGGTTGCCCACGTAAACTGACATAACGTATCTCCGAATTCCAGACAAAATGTTAACAGCGTAGCGATTGAGAGTCGGAGTTTAGTCTGGGAGTCCCCAAAGGTCTATTCTGCCGAATCTTAATGCTCAATCTGTAGCTTAGCATATAATCTTCAGCCGAGAATCTTGAGTTTTTCATTTTGTCAAAGAGTATACAATTCAAGGGATTTGGAACGCGATCGCCGCCCCCTCCCTGCCTCCTACCCTGCCTTTTATTCTCCTTCTCTCGGGCAACAATTGTGAAGCAAAATCCTTCTCAAAATTAAATTGACACAATTGACAATCTATGTTTCTCTTAAATGCTAAACTTCTTAAAAAAACTTCATTATTTGCGATCGCTTGTGCGAGTTGGGTTCCGATGGCGGCGTTGGCCTTCCCCGACGCAGAAACCCATTGGGGCAAAGAATGTATCTCGGCGTTGGGAGATCGCCAACTCGTGACGGGGTATCCCGACGGCACCTTTCGCCCGGACGGAACCCTCACGCGCGCCGAATTTGCCGTTTTAATGTTAAATGCTTTCCCCAACGCACCGATAAAACGAGGAAAAGTTACATTTCGAGACGTACCCGCAACCCATTGGGCGAACAAAGCCATTCAAGATGCTTACCAACGGGCGTTTTTTACCGGCTATCCCAATCGCATTTTCAGACCCCAACAAGCGATCCCGCGCGTTCAGGCGATCGCGGTCTTAAGCGATGCTCTCAATGGTACCGCTCCGAGCAATGCCAACGCAATTGTGAGAGACTACTATCGAGATGCGGCTAAAATTCCCAACTATGCCACCGGCGCGATCGCGGCAGCCTCCCTCAACAGTTTAGTCGTTAACTACCCCCAAGTCCAACAACTCGAACCCAATCGTTCTGCAACGCGAGGCGAAATTGCCGCCTTACTCTGTCGCGCCTCGAGTCTCTACGCCGTCCCCCCCGAAAATATTGCTGGGGTTCGCGTCCGACAGCAAAAAATTCTCCCCCTTCCCGGACAACTCAACCGCGTTCCCACCTTCAACAGCAACAGTCCCGAACTCATCAAACAGGGAGGAATTTTGTTATCTACCTTTCCCGGAAGCGACAAGGATGTTCCCAAGGCGCACCTCAACTATGCCTTTAATGGACGCTTCGATATTTTCTCCCATCACATCGCCCGGGCAGAAACCCAAGGGGAGACGCGACAGCCCTTCTATCAAGGAATTCTCGTACATAATCCCGGCGATCGCGCTGTTACGGTTAATATTTTACAAGGAGCGAGTTATTTAGGCACCCCCGACGCGCCGTTTATCGACCTTCCCTCGGAAGTAGAAAATCCCAACAATACGGTCTATTCTGGCCCCGGAAGTCGCGTTGCGGGAGAAGTGTTGCGCAGTTGGCGACAGGGGAATTTGCCCGAAACCGTAAACATTCCGCCTGGGGAAAGTCGAATGTTGATGAATTTGCCCATCTCCATCCAACGCGCGCCTGCCTCTAACGGACGTTCTACCTTGATGCGCCTCAATAGTAGTGGAGAGGTGTATGTGGCAAACCTGGCAATGAAAGGGTTGCGTCCTCCCAGTTTAGCCCAATGGGAGAACCTGCTCGAAACTGGAGGACTCGCCGGACCGAGGGATAGTACCCCCACACCCCTCGATCCTCCCCGACACGCCACTGTTTTCGGCCGCGTAGCTGGGGTTTCGGAAGGTTCCCAATGGACGGCGACTGTCACCGACGACGATCCCGGTACGGCTTACCTCAGCCTTCCTGCGCCAGGAGAGGCGGTTTCCTACGCTTTGGGAACCGTTCATCTCATTACCCTTACCACCCAACAGGTTCAGAGTGCGAGGATGCTGGCGCGTTATGGGGATACGGCGTACTATGCCCATAGCAACTATGGGATCGAGTATAATGTGACAATTCCCCTCAAAAATACCAGCGATCGCGCGCAAAGGGTAGCGATTGCCTTTGAAACGCCTCTCAAAGATGAAGGGGGAACGAACCGACTGCTGTTCAAAAATCCTATCGGTCAGCGGCCCTATTTTCGCGGTACCTTGAGGGTAAGTTACGAGCGCGATCGCGGCGTTGTTGAAACCCGTTACGTTCACGTCGTGCAGCGTCGGGGACACGAGGGAAAACCGTTGGTGACGTTAAATCTTCCGCCTGATACAACGCGCGAAGTCAAGGTTGATTTTATTTATCCTGCCGATGTTACGCCGCCGCAAGTTTTGACAGTGAAGACGTTGGGCGGGTAGTATTATCTGCCTAGTTCATCTTACCCTAGACATTGTGTAACCTGGAAGTATGCCAACCGTCCTGCGAGTCGGCCCATACCGACTCTATTTTTATAGCCATGAACCCAACGAACCCTCCCACATTCACATCGATCGCGATCGTGCCTCGGCTAAATTCTGGCTTGAACCGATTAGCTTGGCCAATAATTTAGGGTTTAGCGCCAAAGAACTGAGAAAATTACAATCAATCGTACAAGAAAATCGGCAAACTTTATTGGAGGCTTGGTATGGGTATTTTGGCAATTCGAGCTGATGAAAGAGTAAGGAACGTCAACTTGAGTGAAGATACCATTAGTGTCGAATTGATGGACGGACGAATCATTACCGTTCCTCTCACTTGGTATCCGAGATTGCTAAACGCTACACCCGAGCAACGAAACCAGTGGGAAATTTGCGGCGGTGGTTATGGCATTCATTGGGAAGAAATTGACGAAGATCTGAGTACAGAAGGAATGCTGCGCGGCGCACCTGCACCTAGAACTGCAAGTTCAACGCCGATAGTGGGATGAATGAAGGACGCGATCGCAATCGAAAAAATGGCTCTTGCTATAACAGAAAATCTAGGACAATATTTGCATCAACTAAAATTCTTACTCAAGATATTTCTCCACCCGTCGCTCTTCTAGCATTGCCGTCGCTTCTTCATTCGTCGGTGCTGAGTGGTTTGTTTTAAGTAAACCTCGCATTCGCTCAATTGCCTTCTTGCGATCGGATGTAGTTGTTCTGGTACGACGCACGAAGTCAAGGTTGATTTTATCCGAGCATTCCGCCGATGTTACGCCGCAGCAAGTTTTGACAGTGAAGACGTTATAACAATTAACAATTAACAATTAACAATTCAACAGGCAAGAATTCTGCGAATAATTTGGTCTGACAGGTTTTCGTCTAAGAGAAGCTTCACAGCGATGCTACAAATAACTTCTTCTCGCGATCGGCGGCAAAAGCAAGACACGCTTTAATGTCCTCTGAAGCGAGCTCGGAGAAATCTTCCAAAATTTCTGCTTCTGTCATACCACCCGCAAGATATTCTAAAATATCGTACACCGTAATTCGCATTCCTCGAATACAAGGCTTACCACTTCGCTTACCTGGCTCGATCGTGATGATATCTTGATAACTCGTATCCATTCGCGATTTGACTTGTGAAAGTTTCTTTGCTATCGCGTTAGTATAGCAAGATTCAGACGAAAATGCTCGCAAGAGTTAGGCGTTTGGAAATGCTGTACGGCACATCTGCACCTAGAACTGCGAGGTGAACGCCGATAGTGGGATGAATGAAGGACGCGATCGCAATCGAAAAAATGGCTCTTGCTATAACAAAAAATCTAGGACAATATTTGCATCAACTAAAATTCTTACTCAAGATATTTCTCCACCCGTCGCTCTTCCAGCATTGCCGTCACTTCTTCATCCGTCGGTGCTGAGTGGTTTGTTTTAAGCCATGTAGGGTGGGTTAGGTGTGGGCAAGATTTTGAAGAAAAACCATAACTTTTGTATCCGCACCGTAACCCACCACTCTGAAACTGATTGCGATTGAGGTTGGCGATGGGATTCTTCTTAAGCCCAAAAAGCCTTTTCCCGAAACCACATTAGAGCAAGTCGCAGGCTGTTTAAAATATCGAGGACAACCTAAAAGTCTCAACGATTGGGTCGTATGTAAAAATACGATAGAGCTGACTATTATATCGCAAATATTCCCCTTAGTCTGCATACTTAGTCTGCAGTTCTTCGATCCGAATTCCTTTTCCTTCTTTAAAACTTTGACGCGCTGTTGCAATCTCTTCCTCAAAACGGGGATCGCGCATCATTAACTCTTCCCACCAGTCTTCGGGGTCTTCCAACCCAATTAAAATCCCGACAGGTTGGCCATTGCGAGTAATAACAACACTTTCCTGCCCTGCCAATTGCAAATAGCCTGATAGATCGTTGTTGACTTGATCGATAGGGACTTGCTTCATTCTTCTCTCCTCCCAAACTCGGCTAACCGCTTCATCGCTTCAGATTTCTCCCGAATGCGGAGAACTTCTACGCTTCCGTTGCCATCCTCAGTGTAGCTCACGTCGTAAAATGCTCGCAGCTCATCAATCCGCAACCGATACTGAGGTCTTTGCATTTCTCGAAGGCGTTTAATTCGGCTTTTACTGATTTTTTCTGGTTCGTATCTCAAATAGGTCTCAATTGCATCTAGAGCTTTAGCCCGATTGCTGGCTCTCAGTGCAGCTATGTCATTTTCAGCTTCGGGCGAAAAAATGATTTCGTATCTCACGATATATCGCTTACGTCAGCAGTATAGTCTCTACGATCTGACCTCGCAAAGTGCCTCCTCTACAGCAGTAGTATAGCAACATTCAGACGCAGAGGGTTGCAAGGGTTGGGTTTTGGAAAATGCGATCGCTTATTCTTCCCTAACTTCCACTAACTCTTCAATTGATACCTCACTCGTCGCGAGCAATTTGGTAGATAGCCCATAAATCGACGGTATTTAAAGTTTTGCGGCGAACATAGCTTCTGACCGTACTGTAATTTACGCCGGGGCGATCGGCAATTTCCTTAAGCGTCCATCCTTTCTGTTCCGCTGATTCTCGAATCTTCAGCCTAACTCGCCCCATGTTGCTTCAGTCGTTTTAAATAAACTTATTCTTCCATCACTTCGACCAAATCTTCAATTGATACTTCAAAAGCACGAGCAATTTGGTAGATAGCCCATAAATCGACGGTATTTAAAGTTTCGCGGCGAACATAGCTTCTCACCGTACTGTAATTTACGCCGGAGCGATCGGCAATTTCCTTAAGCGTCCATCCTTTCTTTTCTGCTAATTCCCGAATCTTTAGCCTCACATAGCCCATTTTATTCTTGACAATGATGCAAACGCATCATACAATCATTGTGTCACATCAAAAACGATCGCTCGTCTCGCCGGTCAAACTTGAGAGCGATCGCCACTTCCAACACATCCCACAAAAATGGGAAGGTTTATCCTATGATATCAACATCGAAGCCAAAATTAAACCCTCGTCCCTGGTGCATCGTGCGTCAGTTGCCCAATATGCAGCGCTTAGTAGTTGCTCGCTTCCGTCGCCGCAACGATGCCGAAGGTTATCTCCAAATTCTACGACGACTATTACCTGTATCGAGTCACGCCATTATCTTTGATACGAGATGCGACGGAGATCGACTAATTGAAGTCTGAAGTTCCTATTCGTCCATCACCTCAAATAAGTCCTCAAGCGCCACTTCAAAAGCCCAGGCAATTTTTTGAACGGCGCTGAGGTCAACCGTACTTAACCCATCATCCCGTCGAGCATATCCCTTAACGGTGTTATAGTTCACTCCCGATCGCTCGGCAACATCCTGTAGCGTCCAGCCTTTTTCTTCTGCCAGTTCTCGAATCTTTAGCTTAACTCGCCCCATTTTATTCTTGACAAAAGGTTGGTACCAACCCTAAACTGAAAATAGTTAAAAACGATCGCTCGTCTCGCCGGTCAAACTTGAGAGCGATCGCCACTTCCAACACATCCCACAAAGTGGGAAGGTTTTTCCTATGATATCAACATCGAAGCCAAAATTAAACCCTCGTCCTTGGTGCATCGTGCGCCAATTGCCCAATATGCAGCACTTAGTCGTTGCTCGCTTCCGCCGTCGCAACGATGCCGAAGGTTATCTCCAAATTCTACGACGACTCTTGCCTGTATCGAGCCACGTCATTGTCTTTGACACGACGGATGCGGAAAAACTGGGAGATATTCGGATTTAGGAAGCAAAATATCGTACTTTAACCGGGAAACTTCAGATCGATGGCAATTCTGAAGTTTCTTTTTGTCGCATCCAACTCTTCTCGTCTTCCAATCCCCGACTCTTTAGCCGTACTCGCCTCATTGTATTTGGGAAATCCAAAGCACGCTTCTACTTAATTCACGTCAGACGTAATTTGTGAATTTATATTACAAACTGCATAAAAGTCCGAAACCGTGGCAAAGTACATTAGAGAACTTAATGTAGAGGGTTGGAGCGAAAGTAAAAGATGGCAAAACCCATCTCGATTCAAATCCTGAAAAGAGAAGTGAAATCTCTAGGAGAAACAAAATCGGAACTCGCACAACCGTCGCCTGCTGACAGTTTGACTGAAAACCTTAGTCACAAACCAGAGGTCTACCATGAGTACCAACAGCTTCGACTTATCTTCCGAATCCCAAAACGGGACACCGTTAGAAGACGATCTATCTTCCATCTCGCCACAAACAGCAACCCAATCAGTATCCGCCAATGCCTTCGGAGTCCCCACGCCGTCAACGACCGTAACGCCAACTTACGACAACAACATTGACGGCTTACTAAAAGCGACTAAGTGGGCATCTTCCTCCGTGAGCTTTAGTTTTACCGACAGCATCAACGATTATGAGTTGGGTTATCCAAGTCGCGCGAGTCATGCAGCCAGCTTCCAAACCCTGAACGCAACCCAGCGAGCTGTTGCCCGAAGCTGGCTCGGAGCATTCGCCAGTATCTCCGGTCTCAATCCCTTTGAATTGAGTGGGACTAGCGATCGCGATGCAACAATCCGCATGGCAATGTCGAACGTCCCGGAGACAGCCTTCGCCTATAGCGGTACTTCTGTTGCAGCAGGCGATATATGGTTTAACCGAAATGATTACAACAATCCAGAAATCGGTAGTTTCGCTTACCACACTTTCGGACACGAACTGGGTCATGCTCTAGGTCTGAAACACGGCCACGAGACTGGTGGCGTGCGCAACGTCGCCATGAACTCCGATCGCGACTCAATGGAGTTCTCGATTATGACCTACCGCTCCTACGTGGGAGGTCCATTGAATGGATACTCGAATGAAGCGTATGGCTATGCGCAGTCATTAATGATGTACGACATCCGAGCGATCCAGCAGATGTATGGTGCATCATTTACCCACAACTCCAGCAATACGACCTACACCTTCTCCACAACGACCGGAGAAATGTTTGTCAACGGCATTGGGCAAGGTCGGCCAGGAGCAAATCGTATCTTCCGCACGATCTGGGATGGGAACGGCATCGACACCTACAACTTCTCGAACTACACCACCAATCTATCAATCAATCTGGCACCGGGTACTTGGTCCGACCTCAATATTGGCGGCAACTTCCAACGCTCCTATCTTGGCGGCGGAAATTACGCTCGCGGTCACGTCTTCAACGCACTTCAGTACAACGACGATACCCGTTCCTTAATCGAAAACGCCCGAGGCGGTTCGGGTGATGACATCATCAGGGGCAACGATGCCGATAACTACCTCTACGGATACGGCGGTAA